>JBDRTC010000234.1:0-3730 GCA_043824335.1 Planctomycetota bacterium
GGAGGTTTGTGCGCGAACAGCCTGCCGTTGAACGAGGGCACCACCCAGTCGCCTTGGGCGTGCATCTCGGCGGCGGCCCCGGCAAAAAAGGCCTCGTCCTCGTCCCACAAGCGCGTGGAGCCGAGCCCGATGAGCATGATCCCTGCCGCCACGACGAGAATCCCAAGCTGGTGCCGATGGTGATCCTGCATTTGCGTTCTCCCGAACGCGGCGTTGCTACGCGGCACGGCGCGGCTTGCTCGGACGAGACCTTTCGCGCGATTCCGTTGCCGATCCCGGGGTCGAGGAGCCAAGGCAGGGCCGCGCCCCGGGGCGCAAGTACCTCCAATCGGGCCACGAGATCGCCGGTTCCGTCCGTGCTGCCATCGTTGACGAGAAGAAACCGGATCCGCCGGTGACGCTCGGCGAATCGTCGGAGCGTCTCGACGGGGAGTCGCTCCGCTTCGTTGTAGCAGGGGATGACGATCACGGCGCTTGAAGCGTCCCCCTCGACCGTCCGGCATCCCGCATGTCGGCTTCTATCCATGGGTCGCCCGGTTTCCACACTCCGACAAAAGCCGAGCCTCGCACACCAAATGCGGGGGAACGATACCAGGAAGCGCTTCCAGCGCAAACGGCAGTTCTCGCTGTACGCATGAGATGGACAACCACGCAGCCGGCACCCTCCGATAGAGGGGCCCGAGCTCTCGTTTCCGGCGGTGCAACAATGTCGGCCAGTGGTTTATCACGTGTCAATTTGGGGTGCCAGGGGCAGCTTGTCTGCCCTGAATCCACAAGGGCGGACAAGCCCCGCCCATGGCACCCATTTGCAGACCCCAGGTCCACCGCGTACAATACGAGCTTGGAGTGAGCCGACGTATCCGTCTGGGCAAAGTGGGATGGATTGGGCTCTACGCCACGCAACGGATATGCCGGAATTCTCGCACGCAGTTGACACGCCCGAAAAGCCATCCGTGGCCACCGTCCTTCCCGGCGCGGGCACGTCCCGCCGCCGCAAGTTTTGCCCGCCGGTCGTCCGGCCTGAACTGTTCATCCGCACGTGTTTGAAGAGGATTTTTCCATGACTAGCGCAGTTGCCGATTCCTCCCGGGGAATCCGCCCCTCGTCTCTCTGGTTTCTCGCCCTCGTGGCCGGGATGCTCGTCGGCTCCGCGGCCTTCGCCGCCGAGGAAGGCAAGAAGGCCGTGGCGTTCGACCCCAACGATTGGGAGGCGCCCAAGTGGCTTCGCCTGGGCAAGGAGAGCCCTGCCAATCCGATTGCCGAAGCCGAAGCCAAGGACCAAGCGGGCATGAAGCCGTACAGCGAGGTGATCGCGGGCGCGGACGTTACGTTCGACATGGTCCCGATCCCGGCCGGAAAATTCGTCATGGGGAGTCCCGCCGGCGAGAAAGACCGCGGCGACGACGAAGGCCCCCAGGTAGAGGTGGAAACCGAACCCTTCTGGATGGGTAAATGCGAAGTAACCTGGGATGAATACGATGCCTGGGCGATTAAGCTCGACATCCAACGGCGAAAGCTCGGCCGCGATCGAGAGGGCGGAGAAGTGAGCAACTGGGACAAGCTGGTCGACGCCATGGCCCGGCCCACCAACGCCTACACCGACATGACCTTCGGCATGGGCCACGACGGCTACCCGGCGATCTGCATGACCCAATACGCGGCCAAGATGTACTGCAAGTGGCTCTGTGCCAGCACCGGCCGGTATTACCGGCTGCCGACGGAAGCCGAGTGGGAGTACGCCTGCCGGGCGGGAACGACCACCACCTACTCCTTCGGCGACGATCCCGACGAGCTGGACGACTACGCCTGGCACTTCGACAATTCCGACGACCAGTACCAGAAGGTTGGCAAGAAGAAGCCCAATCCGTGGGGCCTTTACGACATGCACGGGAACGTCTCCGAATGGGTGCTCGACCAGCACGTCCCCGACTTCTACCAGAGCCATCCCAGCAACCCGGCCAGAAACCCCTTTGCCATCCCGACGACGGAGTTTCCCCGGGTGGTCCGGGGCGGGTCGTGGGACGACGATCCCAACAGGCTCCGAAGCGCCGCCCGCCGCGGCTCCACCATCGACTGGAAGATGCAGGACCCGCAGATCCCGCAGAGCATTTGGTTCCTCACCGACGGCGATTTCCTGGGCTTCCGCGTGGTCCGTCCGCTGCGCACTCCCACCGCCGAGGAGGCAAAGCTCTACGAGCCGGATCCCGAGGTGATGAAGGAGTATCGCATAGCCCAAGGCGGCAAGCAGTAGGCACTTTCGATTTCCCAATCCTTAACAAGGAGATGCAGCGAATGAGCCACACCAAGAAACCTTCACGTCGGGACTTCTTGAAGGGTTCCACGGCGGTCGTGGCCTCGGCGGCGCTGGTCGGCGGCCTGAGCGTCGCCCGATCCGCCCATGCCCAGGGGAGCGACGTGATCAAGGTGGTCCTGAGCGGGGCGGGGGGACGCGGCACCGGCGCCATTGGCAACCTGATGAACGCCGACAAGAATCTCAAGCTGATCGCCGTAGCCGACGCCTTCGAAAACAGGGCCAGGGGATGCGTGAACAATCTGAAGAAGAAGTACGGCGAGCAGGTCGACGTGCCCGACGACCGCATCTTCCTCGGTCTGAAGGCCTTCCAGGACGCCTTCGCCACCGAGGCCGACTTGGTCGTGCTGGCCACGCCTCCGGGCTTCCGCCCCATGCAGTACAAGGCGGCGATCGAGGCGGGCAAACACGTCTTCATGGAGAAGCCGTGCTGCGTCGACGCCCCCGGCTACAAATCCCTGCTTGAAACGAGCAAGCTGGCCGACGAGAAGGAGCGTCTGGTCGGCGTCGGGCTGCAGCGCCGCCACGAGCCGAGATACATGGAAACGATCCAAAAGATCCACGACGGCGCGCTGGGCAAGGTCATGTTCACCCGGGTCTACTGGAACGGCGGCGGCATCTGGAACAACAAACGCGCGGCTCTCGCGACGCAATTGGGCCGCGAGCCGACCGAAATGGAGTACCAGGTTTTCAACTGGTACCACTTCTGCTGGCTCAGCGGCGACAACATCGGCGAGCAGCACATCCACAACCTCGACGTCGGGAACTGGGTGATGGGCGATCAGCACCCCGCCGAGGCCAACGGCATGGGCGGCTGCACCGCCCGATACCTGGGCGAAAACAAAGGCACCGGCCAGATTTTCGACCATCACTTCGTCGAGTTCACTTACGCCGACGGCACGAAGATGTTCAGCCAGAGCCGGCACATGGCCCAGTGCTTCAACAGTGTTTCCGAGGCCGCCCACGGCACCGAAGGCACCTCGAACTGCAACGGAAGCATCGAGGGAGCCAATGCCTGGAGCTTCCGCGGCGACAGCCCCGGCGGGCACCAGCAGGAGCAGACCGACCTGGTGGCCACGCTGCGGGCCGGCCAGCGCTACAACGAGGGTTTCTACGGCGCCAACAGCAGCATGACCTCGGTGTTGGGCCGCGCCGCCAATTACTCCGGCGGCGTCGTCAAGTGGGACGACCTGGTCGCCAAGGGCCAGAGCGAAATGCCCGACAATCTCGACTGGGACGCCCCGGCCCCGGTCCAGAAGGGCGCCGACGGCGACTACCCCATTCCCATGCCGGGCGTCACCTCGCCCTACGCGTAACGCGACCCTGCCGGAAACCAGCCACGGCAGCACCGCACCGCTTGCGGCGCTGCCGTGCTTTTTTGGGCGAGGGTGGCCGGGAATTCCACTTGTTCCCAAGCTC
>JBDRTC010000235.1:0-4581 GCA_043824335.1 Planctomycetota bacterium
GAACAGGTTCTCGCGGCCCGTCAGTTCGGGATGAAAGCCGGTGCCGACCTCCAGCAGGCTGCCCACGCGGCCGTTGACCAGGGCGCGGCCGAGGGTCGGTTCGGTAATTCGCGAAAGGACTTTCAGGAGGGTGCTCTTGCCCGCCCCGTTCCGCCCGATGACCCCCACGACTTCGCCATGCGACACGTGGAAGGATGCGTCTTTGAGCGCCCATACGGTCGCCGCCTCCTGCGCCGCGGAGCCAGGAGACCCGCGTCTGGAGAATCGGCGCCAGTTTTTCCCGGCGCAGGACGAGATCGATTCCCGCAACGTCTTGTATCCAGCCCATTGCCCGATGCGGTATTGCTTCGAAAGCCCTTCGGCAATGATTGCCTTGTCGCTCATCGACGATCCCCCAATCAAACGATGTCTGCGAATGTCTTTTCCGTGCGGCGAAAGAAGACCAAACCGCTGGCCAGCAAGAACAGCACGGCTACCACCGATGCTGACAGCAACGGCACGGAGACGCTGGCATTCCCCAGAAGGGCCCATCGAAAACCTTCGACGACTCCGGCCATCGGATTCACACCATAAAGCCAGCGCCATCGTTCCGGGACCAGGCTGCTGGGATACGCTACCGGTGTCAGGAACATCCACAGCTGCGTGAGGAACGGAATGGTGTAGCGAAAATCGCGATAATGAACGTTCAACGCCGACAGCCACACTCCCACGGCCAACGCCGAAGCCAAAGCCAGCAAAACGAAGAAGGGCAGCGCCAGGGCGGCCCATCCGGGGTAGACCCCGTACCAGGCCATCATGGCCAACAGCATGAGGAAGGCAACGGCGAAATCAACGGTCGCGGAACTGACCGACGCCAGGGGAACGAGGAGCCGAGGAAAATAGACCTTGGATATCAGGCGCTGCTCTGTCACCAAACTGTTGCTTGATTGCGTCAAGGCGTGGCTGAACATCTGCCAGGGCAACAGGGCACAGAAGCTGAACAGCGGATAGGGCAGACCGTCCGAGGGCATTTTGGCCAAGCGTCCGAAGAAAATACTGAAGACAACCATGGTGAAAAACGGCTGAATGATCGCCCACGATGCACCCAAGGCGGTCTGCTTGTAGCGGACCTTTATGTCTCGCGCGGCCAAGAACCAGAACAGCTCCCGGTACTGCCACAGCTCCTTCCAGTCGAGCGGCCGCCAGCCTTTCCCGGGCTGGATCACCAGGCGGTTACCCGTCAATCGCGGTGAATCAGATTGGACGACTACAGTTGTCATCCGGCCCTCTTCAAACACAGGGGTGACACGGAGGCGTTTCGACAGGCACCAGCTCGACCGAGATGTGCCGCAACGTCTTGAATGATTACGTCCAGGCTCCGCGTGGGGCGAAAGTTGATCATTCGGCGAGCTTTGTCCATACATGGAACTCGCCGCTGCATGTCTTCAAAGCCGGCTCCATAGACCTGCTCGTAGGGTACCAATGCGATCTCACTCCGGCTGCCGGTCAACTCGATCACTCGTTGCGCCAAAGCGTAAATCGATGTTTCCTGGTCGTTGCCTAAATTGATCACCTGCCCGAAGCAAGCTGGCTTCCGCAGGAGAGACGCCGGGCCTTCCACGATGTCCTTGACGTGGGCGAAACAGCGACATTGCTGACCGTCGCCGTGCACCTGAATCGGTTTGTCCTCCAGGGCCGCCTCCACGAACCGGGGAACGACCATCCCATACTGGCCGGTCTGCCGCGGCCCAACCGTGTTGAACAGGCGAACGACCGACACGGGTAAGCTTGTTTCACGGTAGTGTGCCAGTGCCAGGAACTCGTCCAGCGACTTCGCGCAGGCGTAGGCCCAGCGATGTTTGGTCGTGGCCCCGGTCAGCACGTCGTCCTCTTCCCGGAACGGAATCGCCGTTCCCTTGCCATACACTTCGCTGGTGCTGGTGATCAGGACGGGTTTGCGGAAACGCGAGCAGTGGCGGAGAACGATTTCGGTGCCGCCGAAAATCGCCTCAATCGTGTGGACCGGGCGTTCCATGATCAGTTTGACGCCGACCGCGGACGCCAGGTGGAAGACCCGATCGCTTCCTCGAATCAGCTCCGACATGAGCGGTTCGTTGAAGACCGTGTCGATAATCAACGTCACATCCGGCCGCCCTTCCAGATGGGCGACATTGGCGTGAATTCCCGTGGACAGGTCATCGACGATTGTGATCCGAAAGCCGTCGTCCAACAATCGCTCGGCAAGATGACTGCCGATAATCGAACGGAGCGCCGATAGGCAGCCCGACGGCTCGCCCGAGGCGAATGATCCAGTCGCCACGCCCGGTAGCCTTTTCCCGCAAGAAGGCGGATCACCTTGGTGGCGTTGCTGCCGCGTTCCGCCAGATGAGCAGGATGAACCTCGAGCAGGATGGCTCGGTATCGTCCGCGGTCGAGCCCGTCGGCAAATGACGAATAACTTGGGATGCCATCCGTACCCAGACGGGAGATTTCGGCAGCGTCATGCCAGTCACGGGTCGATTTTCCCTTGTCGGTCCAGGTCATTGCGTCGCGACGCGGGCAAAAAGGGCTTGCGCCCAAGAAGGAGGATATTGTCCGAGAAGGCCCGCGGAAACATCCGCGAAAGCCAACCGGGAAAATGCTGTTTGCTTCCGGGCACGCGGCCATGGCCCGTGTAATCGAACTCAATCCCGACGAGGCCGCATTCCGTGGCCATCCGCAGCAGGTCCACTTCCAGCAGGGCGGTCAAATGGGCCGGATAACAACTATCCTGGAATGCGTTGAACTGATTCTTCAGAATCAACGTGAGCTTGCTGAGCAAGCTGAGTTGGTTGGGCGTAGTGACGATGAGCCAGCCACCCGGTAGGCAAAGACGAGTGAGTTCTCGCATGAGGGCGCGGGGATTCTCCACGTGCTCAATGATCTCCAGTGCTGCCACCACGTTCGCCGCTCCATCCGCAAGACCGACGCGTTGATTGTCCAAGTCGACTGGGATGAAACGGCCGTCCGCGGGAAACTCGTCGTAACGAGCGGCGTCGGCTCCGACGTATCGATCGAAGTGGCGACTCACAAATCGCCAAAGGTTTCCGCTTCCGCATCCGACGTCCAACAAGACGCCGCCGCCGGTATGGCAACGTCCGATGCAACGAGCAACCAACTCGTAGATGGCGGTATTGCTGATTCCCAGGCTTCGCCGGGCTCGTTCCTCAACGGGCACTTGAGGCATTGCTTCGACCGTAACGGTCGCCATCGGGAAAAGTTCCTGGAAAGGACGTATGTCAGGCTGCGGCCTTCTTCAAACCCTTGTTTGTCAAGCAGCGCTGGATCCTGCCTAACAGCGTTTCGAGTCTGGCCATCTGCCTTGTCGGATCGCATAGCTGGCGAGCTCGATCCGGCCCGGCATTGCCAAGTTCGCGCCGCAAGTCCGCGTCGCCGATTAACCGTCGCAGCTCACGGCTTAGTGCCGACGCATCCTTGGGAGGGACCAGAGCACCGCAATGCTTGTTCACGATCTCCAGTGCTCCGCCGATGGCCGTCGTGACTACAGGCAGACGGGCATGTAGTGCCTCGACGAAAGCAATGCCGAAAGGTTCGGGACCCACGTTCGGCTGGCAGTGGACGTCGGCCGCTTGCAAAACTCGCATAACGTCCGATCGCTCGCCGACGAAACGCACCCGGTCGGCGATTCCCAGCCGATGCGTCTGTTCCTTGAGTTGCTGCACGTCGACGGCGGAAATCACGCGGCGGCCGCCCGGGACCTGCGTGTTCCGTCTGACGCACGATCGAGACACTCCCGATACACTTCCAGGCTTCGGCTCGCCATCGTCGAGTGGCCGAAGTGCGCTATGGCACGCTCGCGCCCACACTGGACAAGTCGCTCTCGCAGCCCGGTCTCCTTCAGCAGCCGCCGCGACGCGTCGGCCAGAGCGTCGGGATCGTTCATCGGAACGGTCAGTCCGGTTTCTTCGTGACGGCTAACCCAGGGTACTCCGGACCCCGGGATATCTGTATTGATGACCGGACACCCGCTTGCCATCGCCTCAACTTGCACCAGGCCAAAAGCCTCGCTGCGTGCGTTGCTGGGAAGCCACAAGGCGGTTGCCGCGTGATAGGCTCCGGCCAGTTCGGCGTCGGTGAGTCGAGAGTTCCAGATGACACGACTGGCGACTTTCAACTTTTGCGCCAGGCCCCGAAGTCGCGTTTCAAGAGCACTTGCCCCGACCATGAGCAGCGTGCCGGGAAGGTGTGTCAAGGCGCGCAAGGCGACGTTGTAGAGCGTCAATTAGTTCGCCCGTGCGAGCGCCAACTAGAACGTCCGTCATGCGAGCCATCCGCAACACTATCCGCGGTGCGCGCACGAAGAGATCGTTGCGGCGGCAACGAATGAGCCTGAGTGGGGGTAAGAACGTCATGTGCGGGATCGTGAAAGTAGCGCTCTTCTTTGGCCCGTTCCTGCCCCTCAAGCAGCGAAGACAAGGTTACCTCCAAGGCCTTGATGGCGGGAACCGCTTGGGCAATCCGGGAACCAACGGATTCTCCGTTCATGACGCCGGCCATTCTGACGCATCCGACGCTCACGCAGCGGACGACCAAGGGGAACTC
>JBDRTC010000236.1:0-3749 GCA_043824335.1 Planctomycetota bacterium
CCCGTTTAGCTGCCGCCGGCACGGCGGCATTGTGTTTGGCGCGGTTTTTCAGCGCATGCCGCCGTGCCGGGCGGCAGCTAAACGGGGAAACTCCGGTTGGAGCGGCAGTTGTACTGCCGCTCCTCCGCGGGGCATTCGTTCCCTTCGGCGCACTACAGCAGCTTCGTGATGCCGGGTAGCGGGAGCGGGTAGTTGCCCGTCTCGTCGGGTACGGTGGGCGGGTCGATCTCGAAGCTCGCTTCCTCAGGAGCCGGGCCGTACTGGAGGTCGGAGTTGTAAGCGGCCTCCCAGGTGGTCTCCTTGCCGCTGTAGCAGGTGATCTGGCCCAAGACCCCGATCATCGTGCTGTTGGCCATGTGGTAGCCGCTGTTGAGCGGCTCGCCGCTGCGGACCGAGTCGATCAGGGCCTTCTGCTCGGCGTCGTAGGGGTTGTTGTGCTGGCCCTCGAATTTCCAGTTGGTCTCCCCCTCGATGCGGCACTGACCCAGGTGGCACGTGCCTTTCGAGCCCATGATGATGTCGGAGGCATTGTTGTAACACCCGGCCTGGGTTCGGCAGAGGGCGTACAACCGGGCACCGCTTTCGTACTCGTAGACGACCGTGTTGTGGTCGAACATGTCGCCGTAGACCTCGCCGAACGACGAGCTTCGTCCGGCCAGCCCGAACGCCCACTTGGGCATCTCCTCTTTCATGATCCAGGAGATCCGGTCGACGTTGTGCACCCGCGACTGGGGGACGTCGTCGCCCGAGAGCCAGCGGAAGTGGTACCAGTTCCAGAACTGGTACTCGATTTCGCTCAGGCCCGACTGACGGCTTTCCACGCGATAGGGCGCCCGGAGAAACATCGATTGGGCGGCCACGACGTCGCCGATCGCGCCGTCGTGGATCCGCTTGACGGTCTCCTGCCAGCCGGCGTGGTACCGGCTTTGCAGGCCGGAGACGATGCTCAGGCCTTTCTCTTTGGCCAGCTTGGCAACGGCCTCCACGCGGCGCACGCCCACCGGATCGATCGCGTGCGGCTTCTCGACGAAGACGTGCTTCCCCGCCTTGATCGCCGCTTCGGAGTACATGGGGTGGAACTTCGAGGCGCAGGCGATCAGCACCACGTCGGCCGAGTCGATCACCTTCTGGTAGCCGTCGAAGCCGACGAAGCAGTGGTCGTCGTCGACCATCACCTGGTCGGGATACTGCGTGGCGAGGTTCTTTCGAGACGCCTGGACGCGGCTGTCAAAGACGTCGTTCATCGCCACGAGCTTCACGAACGGGCCCGCCTTCATGCTCTGCGCGGCCGCTCCGGAGCACCGGCCTCCGCACCCGATCATGCCGATCTTCACGACCTCGTCGCCTGCCGCATGAGCGGCCCGGCCGACGGAGAGCGTGCCCACGACGGCCGCGGCGGCCGCCGACCGCTTCAAAAAATCGCGCCGCGACGTTCCTGTTCCCGATGACTTGCTCTCAGTGGTCATTGTGCTTCCTCCTCCAGGGTTGGTTGGTCTATTCATGAGGGCCGCAATCAGCAAGAGGATTCTTGAGGTTCGTTTCACGGGCAGCTCTCCTTTCGACGTGGCTATTCTGACCGAGTGAGCCGCACGGTGCAATACTCCAAACCGGGAAACACGGCACTTCGCCGAGGGTGTTGGAAACAGGAACAGGGCGATGCTTTCGATCGGACAGCGTCAAGCCGACAGCACGAACGGCAGGAAGAGGCAGAGGGTCCAGAGGCCGAAGAGCACGCTGGCCCAACTGCCCGCGCGGTCGGTCCAATGGCAGGGAACCGTGCTGCGATAGCCGCGTAATCCGCTGAACAAGGTCGCCAGGGCGATCCCGATCGCAGTCACTTGGGCGAACATCCAGAGCAAGAACAAGTAGGGACTCAAGCCGGGGTAGAGCTTGGCCGGAAGTTCCAGCGAGCACCAGAGGAAAAAGAAGAGCAGCGCCGGGCTCAGCCAGAGCCATTCGCCCAGGCTCAACCCTCGCGACCGGGCGCGGAGAGTCCACTGGACCATCAAGACAATCGGGCCGGCGAAGACGAACCCCCACACGGTGCCCGCCGTTATGCGCTCGACCGCCGCCACCTCCGCGGGCTCCAGCGAACAGGCCAGCGAGAAGCCGATTCCGAAGGCCGCCTGGATGAGGAGCATGTCGAGCAACGTGAACCGCTGCCAGCTCTGCAAATTCCTCAAGCGATGCGGGTACGCCATAAAGATTTATCCTACCGTTTCTTGCTCTGAAATCCAGCACCCTCGCGCCGCGAGAGGCTCGATCGAGAGCAGCGGCCACCCGTTGGGCGAGGGGGTCCCGATTGAGCCCCTCGACGGGGGGGCAGGGGCTGCCCCACCGGGCGTCGCGACAGCGGCCCTGGCACCTCGTTTTTCCTTAATTTGTGGGTGGCACTGGCTGCTTGTCAGCCAGTGTTTGCCTTGGGCGGGATCCAGCGGGATGCACTGGTTGACAAGCAGCCAGTGCCACCCAACGCGACCTTACCGTCTGGCCCAGTGGCTCGGTCGGGAGACCGGCCACGCTGCGGGCTTGGAGCTACCACATAAGGAGGAGGTCTGTTAGACTCTCGTCGGGCTGGCTGTTTTCCGGGGAGTTCCATCGCTCGGCCACCAGATGTGCCGGCGTTATAACCCTCCGGGAATCGAGCCCCTGTTCTCGGAAGTTTTGCCCTTTTCCCGCAAGCGGATTCCATCCGTTCCGAGGAGGTCTTGTCATGACGATCGAGGTGCAATGTTCCTGTGGTCGGCTTCTAAAAGCCCCCGACGAGTTCGCCGGAAAACGTGGCGAGTGCATCTACTGCGGACGTATCCTGACCTGCCCGTCGGAGCCTCCCGGGAAAGCCGCCGCCCCCGCCGCTGCGCCGGCAAGGGAGGAACCGGCGCAGATTACCGAGTTTCTCGATCCGCCCTCGGCGCCGATTGAGAAGAAAAAGAGATCGATCTCCCTGGCGCGAATGTTCGAGGCGCTGTTGGACCCCCGGAGCATCCAGTGGATGCTGATCCTCGGCGGGGGCCTGATCGTGCTGGGGGTGGTGATCTGGTTGGTGGCCTGGGGCTTTTTCGAGAACGCCAAAGTGCTGGCCGCCGCCTTGGGGCTCGGCACGCTGGCCATCCTGGGCACGGGCTGGGCGTTGGTGCTCAAGACCCGGTTCAAGGTGGCCGGCCAGGCCGTGACGTGTCTGGGCTGCATCCTCGCGCCGCTCAATCTCTGGTTCTACCACGCCCAGGAGCTGGTCACGCTTCAGGAGCACCTTTGGGTCGGCGGCGTGGTGTGTTGCCTGCTCTACGCGGCAACGGTCTACGTGCTCCGCGATCCGCTGTTCATGTACGCGGTGGAGGTCGGCATTACGCTGACGGTTGGTCTCCTCCTGGCCGAGCTAGATTGGATCGGCAACACGCCCCATCTCTGTATGTTCCTGATTGCCCTGGGATTGATCTCGATCCACGCGGAGCGCGCCTTTTCACCTACGGAAGGACATTTTACTCGTGAGCGATTCGGGATGCCCCTGTTCTGGTCGGGTCACGCGCAGCTCGGCGTGTCGCTCTTGATCCTGCTGGCGGTTCAGATCGCCGGCTGGCTATTGGATCCGATCCGGGATGCCTTCGGGACCGAGTGGGACGGAAACCTGCTGACGCACTCGTCGCTCTTGGCCGGCGCGCTCTGGCTGGTCGGAACCTATGCGTATCTCTACTGCGACGTCGTTGTGCGCCGCGTGGGCATCTACACCTTTGTGGCGGCCTTTTGCTTCC
>JBDRTC010000237.1:0-8338 GCA_043824335.1 Planctomycetota bacterium
GACCTCTGCGACAAACGGGACTTGTGGACGATCGCCTACGACCACCCCGACTGTCATCGCACCAGCAACATGCTGGACCGTCTGATGCGATCGCTGAACCGCTACTTCGACGACGGCCAACACCTCCACGGCTCCCGAAACGCCTGCGCCAAACATTGTCGGGCCTGGGCCTTGCTCTACAACTTCACTCCGTGGCATCCGGCCACGGCGGAAGACCACCACGGCTGGCAAAGCCCAGCCGAACGCCTCAACAGGCACCGCTACCATGACAACTGGCTCCAAAACCTCTTCGTCTCCGCTTCCCTCGGTGGATACCGGAATCACCCTCCCCAAAATCCGTGACGGTCAGCAAATTGCAAATTGCGGATGCTGAAAAAGGGCCCACGGGTCGCGCCCCTCACCCCTCACCCCTCACCTCTCACCCCTCACCCCTCGCCCCTTACAAAAATACCGCGAGGTGTTCGGCGATCGCTGCTATTTGTTGGCCGAGCTCAACCGGGGGCCGGATGATCGGGAGGAGCTGGAGCGGTTGGTTGAGCTTGGGCGTCGGTGTCGCCTGCCGTTGGCGGCGGCCGGCGACGTTCACTACCATGTGCCCGAGCGGAAAGCGCTCAACGACGTGCTGGTCGCCGTCCGGCACAACACGACGGTCGACGCAGCCCGCGGGCATCTTTTTGCCAACGCCGAGCGGCACTTGAAGAGGCCGGAGGAGATGGCCGCCACGTTTGCCCGGGCGCCGGAGGCGGTGCGGCACACGGTCGAGATCGCCGGCCGATGCACGTTTTCGCTCGACGAGTTGCGTTACGAGTATCCCGAGGAGCTGGCCCCGCCGGGCGAAACGCCGATGGGGTATCTGACCCGACTCGCCTGGGCCGGCGCGAGAAAGCGTTATCCAAACGGCGTTCCCCAAAAGGTTCGGCGGCTCTTGGAGCACGAGCTGCGCCTGGTCGGAGAGCTGCGCTACGAGGCGTACTTCTTGACCGTTTGGGACTTGGTCCGGTTCGCCCGGCGTCGGGGGATTTTGTGCCAGGGACGCGGCTCGGCGGCCAACTCGGCCGTCTGTTATTGCCTGGGCGTAACGGCGGTCGATCCCGATCGCGTCGACCTGTTGTTCGAGCGGTTCATCAGCCGGGAGCGGAACGAGGCGCCGGATATCGACGTCGACTTCGAGCACGAGCGCCGCGAGGAGGTGTTGCAGTATCTTTACGAGAAGTACGGGCGCGACCGGGCCGGCATGACGGCCGAGGTGATCACGTACCGGCCCCGCTCGGCGGTCCGCGACGTGGGTAAGGCCCTGGGGCTTTCGGTCGATCGGGTCGACCGGCTGGCCAAGCGGATCGAGCACTTTCACCAGGAGCCCAACCTGGCCGACCGCTGCCGCGAAGCGGGGATCGACCCGGTAGCGCCCGTGGGCCGGCAACTGGTTGAGCTGGTGGGCCAGTTGGTCGGCTTTCCGCGTCACCTCTCGCAGCACACGGGCGGGATGGTGATGACCCGCACGCCGCTGTGCGAGCTGGTGCCCATCGAAAACGCGGCCATGCCCGACCGCACCGTGATCCAGTGGAACAAGGACGATCTGGACGAGTTGGGCATCCTCAAGGTCGACTGCCTCGCCCTGGGCATGCTCACGGCCATCCGCAAATGTTTTGGCATGGTGAGGGCCCATTATGGGCGCGAGCTGACGTTGGCCAACATCCCCGAGGGCGACGAGGGGGTGTATGCCATGATCCGCCGGGCAGACACGATGGGCGTGTTCCAGATCGAAAGCCGCGCCCAGATGAGCATGCTGCCGAGGCTCAAGCCGCGATGCTTCTACGACCTGGTGATCGAAGTGGCGATCGTCAGGCCCGGGCCGATCCAGGGCAACATGGTCCATCCCTACCTTCGCCGCCGTAACGGGGAGGAGTCGGTCGAGTATCCCAACGAGGCGATCCGCCAGGTGCTCGAAAAGACGCTCGGCGTGCCGCTCTTCCAGGAGCAGGCGATGCGCCTGGCCGTGGTGGCCGCCGGGTTCACGCCGGGCGAGGCCGACCAGCTTCGCCGGGCCATGGGCGCCTGGCGGCGGCCGGGCTTGATCGAAGAATTCCGCAAGAAGCTGATCGACGGTATGCGCCGCACGGGGCTCTCGCAGGCGTACGCCGAGGCCGTGTTCCACCAGATCCGTGGGTTTGGCGATTACGGCTTCCCCGAGTCGCACGCCGCCAGCTTCGCGCTTTTGGTCTACGTGTCGGCCTGGTTGAAGCACCATTACCCGGGTGCGTTCACGGCGGCGCTTCTCAACAGCCAGCCGATGGGTTTTTACGCCCCGGCCCAACTGGTCCGCAATGCCCGGGAGCACGGTGTGGGGGTGTGCCCGGTCGACGTGAACCATAGCCGGTGGGAGAGTACGCTGGAGCCAACGCGGGAATTGGGAAGCGGACAGGGTTCAGGGTTCAGGGTTCAGGGTTCAGGAGTCGGAGGTCCTATTCATCCTTCATCCTTCATCCTTCATCATTCTCTTCGGCTTGGGTTGCACATGCTTCAAGGGATGCCGGAGATTGAGGCGCGGCGGATCGAAGAGGCGCGGGGCAACCGGCCGTTCGGCTCGCTCGACGACTTCACCCGGCGGACCGGCCTGGGCCGCTCCGTGGCCACCCGGCTGGCCAAGGCCGGGGCGTTCGGTTCCCTGGGGATCGACCGCCGCGAGGCCCTCTGGCACGCCCTGGCCCAAGATCAGAAGGAGCTACCGCTGTTCGACGGGCACGATTCCAGTGGGGTGCGTGAAACGCACCCTACAAAGATCAACCTGCCCAAGATGTCGGTGGCCGAGGAGGTTTTGGCCGATTACCGGGCCCAGGGCTTGTCGCTGGACGCGCATCCGATGGAGTTCTTGCGAGAGGGTCTGGACCGGTTGGGAGTGGCGCCGGCGGCGCGCTTGAAGCGCTTGCCTAACGGCGGGCCGGTCCGCGTGGCGGGGATCGTTTTGGTGCGCCAGCGGCCGAGCACGGCCAAGGGGATCACCTTTATCACGCTGGAGGACGAAACGGGCGTTGCCAACCTGATCGTGCGTCCCGATGTCTGGAAGCGCTGGCGCTCGGCCGCGCTGGGCGCCACCGTCCTTTTGGCCCACGGCCGGCTTCAGCGGCACGGCCGGGTGATCCACGTGCTCACGTCGAAGCTGGAGAACCTTTCCGACCGGATGAAAGACCTCGGGCCGCAGTCGAGAAACTTCCGCTAGTGTGTCGCAGAACTGCGAATCCCGAAAGGGGCTGGTCGTTTCCGCCGTCAAGCGGTATCTTAAAGGGTTCGACGGGAGTGGGAACCAACGCGTTCTGACGGACGCTTGAAGCAACGGAGATCTGCGATGCCGGTGACTGCCGAATCGATGGCGAAGTGGTTGCGCGTGTTGTTGGGGGCCGACCCGGAGGCGCCCAGGCTTTCGCTCAAGCAGTACCTGGAAGCGATTCCCCAGTTGGAGTCGCTGGCCGACGTCGCAAGCGGCACGCCCGTTTTGATCCGCGGCGACGTGGACGCCAAGCCGGGCCCCAACGTGGGCGACGGCGATATTCGGCTCCGGTCGATGAAAGAGACGCTCGATTTCGGCCGCCGGCAGGGCTGGGTCCAGGTCGTCTTCGGGCACATCGGCCGCGATCCTAACGGGTCCCTGGAGAAAGTGCGCGGTCGGCTGGCCGAGATCCTCGGGTGTGACGTCAGCTTCATCAAGGACTGGCTCGATCCGGAGTCGATCACGATCCCGGACGCGGTCACCCGAACGATCGGCTCCAGCGCGCCGGGGAGCGTGATTGTTTTGGAGAACACGCGAAAGTACGACCTGGAGCGCGTCCTCTGGAAGGCCAAGGCCGACGATGTCCCCAAGCTGGCCGAACCACTCGCCAAGCTGGCCAACCAGCTCGCCGAGAAGGTCGCCGGGGTCTACATCCACGAGGCGTTCTCGGCGGGAAGCCTCGACGCTTCCAGCGTAGTGGTGCCCGCCGCGATGGAGCGCGTGGCGTTGGGCAAATATGCGGCCGGCGAGTTCACCGGCCCGCTGACAACCTGCCTCGATGCCCAGATGGTCGTCTTCAGCGGTTTGAAAATCGACAAGCTCGACGACCTGGAGGCGATGATCGACCGCGGCAAGATCCGTTGGGTGATCACCGCCGGCTCGCTGGCCATGGCGTTGAAAAAGGCCGCCGCGGAAGTCGACGGCCAGGAGTTTTCCCTGGGCGTGGCCGAAGATCCCGACCACGCCGACAAGCCCTACTACATCCCGCGCGAGCGGATCGCCCAGGCGCGCTCGCTGATCGCCGAGGGCCGGGCCAAGGGGATCCGGTTCGTGATGCCGGTCGATTTCGTTCTCCAGGACGGCCGGGTTTCGGAGACGATCGGCCCGGGCGACCAGCAACTCGACGTGGGATTGGCCACCCGCGCCTGGTTTGAAGAGAACGTCGGCGAGTTCCTCACCGAGCACCAGGGCGATGCGGCGTCGACCGTCGTCTTTCACAACGGCGTGTTTGGCAAGTTCGAGGAACCGCGGTTTGAGGAAGGCACGAAGCACTTCATGGGTCAGTTAAGGCGGATGACCGAGGCGGGCATGAAGGTCTACGTGGGCGGCGGCGAAGGGGGCAAGGCCCTGGATGCCTATGCCCGGCCCGATTGGGTCGCCCACAATTTCACCGCCGGCGGCACGGTGCTTGGGGCCTTGGGAAGCGAGCCGGTGCCGTACCTGGTCGCCCTGGAGATGGCCGCGCGGCGTTGAGCCGTCGATCGTGCCCAAACCGCGTGGCAGCCCCCCCGTGGAGGTTCACGGCCCCACCTGCGCCCGGCCGCAGAGGCTCACGAGGTCGTCGACAAGCCGGCGGATCTCCTCCTCCGGGGACGACTCTCGGACGGCCTCTTCGACTCTGGCCGCCGAGTCGGTGACAGGCCCAAAACCATAGCTCCCCGCCGCCCCTTTCAACTGGTGCGAGAGCCGCCGTAGGCCTTCCCAGTCGGACGCGTTCAGCCGATCCAGGAGTCGCGCCGTCCGATCGGGCATCTCCTCGATGAACATCTCGACAATGTCTCTGAGGTCCGGATCCTCGGATAGCGGAGAATAAAGCGGCTCATTGGTCGTCAGCGTCTGAGTCATGATTACACGCCCTTCGTCGGTCTATCGGGGTGACATGGGCCCTTTAGGTTGGCTTGGGAGTCTCCGGGAAACCTACCGTAACCATAGTTTACATTGTCTCTAGGGGCATGAATTGGCCGAAAGGTTTTCCCAGCATATGTATTTGCACGGGCCAGCACCTTGCGCAAAGGATGCACGTTCCCCGCCTTTGAAAACCGCCCAACTTGTCCGATTCAGCACAATCGGACTTTTTGTCAAGACCGGACGTACAATCTGCGAGTTGTGGAGAAAATGGGTTGTTTGTCAAGAAGTTGCCTGACTGGCCGTCGATACAACTAGCTAGATTTACGGCAGAGTACCTACTCAGCCCGTTGTTCGTAGATAGCCCACTAGGCTTCTTTCACCCGGTTTTTCCTAACCAAGGAGAGCGTCTCCCATGAACCGTCGTATCCTTCTCCCGGTGATCGCGGCGGGTGCCGTGATCGTCGCCATGGCGGCTTCCAGTGCCCAAGCGGGCCTGTTCAACCGCGCCGGCTGTTGTGAGCCGGCCTGTTGCGAGCCCGCAGCCTGCGAGCCGGCCTGCTGCGAACCCGCCACCTGTCAACCCCGTTGTGGTCTGTTCCAGCGGCTTCGCGCCCGCTTGGCCAGCTGCGGCACGAACTGCTGCGAGCCGGCAGCTTGCGAGCCGGCGGCTTGTGAACCCGCAGCTTGTGAGCCCGCGGCTTGTGAGCCCGCCTGTGGCGATCCTTGCTGCAAGCCCCGCTGCGGACTGCTTCAGCGGCTGCGTGCCCGTTTGGCGAGCTGCGGCACGAGTTGCTGCGAGCCCGCGTGCTGCGAGCCGGCGGCTTGTGAGCCCGCGGCTTGTGAGCCCGCTTGCGGCCCCGTCTGCCGACCCCGTTGCGATCTGTTTCAGCGGCTGCGTGCCCGCATGTCCAGTTGCGGCACGAGCTGCTGTGAGCCCGCGTGCTGCGAGCCGGCGGGCTGCTGATTTTCAGGGCGGAGGAGCGTGAATGCGTGATCCGCCCCGAAAGATTGAGCTCACTCTTTTGTCATGAACCAAGCGGCCCCTCGCTCCGGCGGGCGGGCCGCTTGATTCTTTCTTGGCCGACACGCTCACTCCGCAAAGAGCCGGGTCGACAGGTACCGTTCGCCAAGGTCCGGGTCGAGGTTGAGCACGTCGGGGATGAAGCCGGCACCGATGCCCGTGTTGCCGCTGGTCGGTTCGAAGATGACCGTATCCTCGTGGATCAGCCCGTCGCGCTCGGCGGCGTCGATCATCGACCGGCCGATCCGGTCCTTCACGCTCCAGAGCGGATTCAGATTCTCGAGCTTCCCCAACACCGTGCCGCGCACCCCTCGGTGATCCGCCGAAGCCGGACCAGGGGCGAGTTGCCCACGCACTGGGTGACGTTCCGGTACATTCGGCCGGCAGATTCCGCGGCCATCGCGATCCCTTCCTCGAAGAGTGGCTTCGGGCCCTCGTTCGGCCGGAATTGTAGGCGAGCCGTAAAGAACGGTCAACTCCTGACCTTCACGCCGAATCGCCGGGCGCGTTTCGGTCGGGTTCCTCACCCTGGTGGATTTGGCCGATGGGGCTGACGCGAAACTCCGCCCGGATGTCGAGGGAAACAGTCGTCGAGTTCCCCAACTGCAATCCGATTGGCTGGGGTTTGCCGCCGGCGCGCATGCCGAGGAAGTCGGCGCTATCGCCGGCGATGTACTCTGGATTGTAGTCCCTGCCCTGGGCTTGCTCCATGATCTGGTGGACGCCCAGAACACGGACCCCGAGGACCTCGGCGTCCCTTTGCGCTTGCCCGAGCGCGTCGGCCAGGGCTTCCTCCCTCAAACGGCTTCGGGTCTCCTTGAGCCCCGAGTAATTCCACTTCAGCCGCGAAAGATGGACGCCCTTGTGCGAGGCAACGGCCCCGAGAACGGCCGGGAGCATTTCAATGGCGACCGTCTTGACGGAAACGACGTACTTTGCCGACGACGTTTTGATGAGCGCAAAGGACTGGGAATTGATCTCGACGCTTCGCAGCTTCACCCGGCTCTCATCGAGCCCGGCTTCCTTCAGGGAATCAATCAGTGCTCGCAGCTCCTTGGCCTTCTTGACCGCTTCGGCGCCGGAGAAGACGCTGCTCCCTTCGACAATCACCGTAAGATCGGCCGAATCCGCGTCGAGCTCCGATTCCGTGAGGATGCGAACCGTGATCGTATCGGGTTTCATCGGGGGACCCTTGACGCCAATTGGCCGTTGTCTGTTCTATGCCCTGAATAAGGCATGAGCTACCACTGCACTAACGATGGACCACGCGCAGACGACACCTGAAGCGATCCAGAACAAGCGATAAGAGTCCCAGGAACAATCCATCAGGAAGAACCAGGATTGTGGCAAGTAAAGAGCCGTCAGAATGACGGCCAATGCGACTCCGCCTTTGAGACGATTCTCGGCTGACTGAGTTCGTTCTCGCTTCATCTCATCGTCGACCTGCCAACTTGGTGTACATGTGGTTACCGCACATCCCCGCACTTGGCGCCGCGTGCGGATGGAGCTGCCATACGAGACGCTACGTGAATATCCGATTCTCGCCGAGAAAGTCCGTTGATGTCAAGCGGTCGTGAAATCGTGCCCGGTGATTCGGCGGGGCAGCGTCCCAAAAGGGCCGCTTGAGGCGTAAGAGAGGCCGACGTGCCGTCGGCCGCTAAACTTGTTCAGTCCGGCCGAAGTCGGGGAGGTTTAGCGGCCGACGGTACGTCGGCCTCGGCGTTCCGCAACGCAGGAACTGTCAACACAGAAGCGCCGAGCCCGCGCCGCTCAGTTGGCAAGCCAGCTCCAGGTCGCACACCGCGGCGGCCATGCCCAGCCCGAGGACGCAAAGGACGCCCAGGGCCGCCAGCGCGAGAACGAAGAGCCCGGCCGTGGCGAACGTGGCCCCGATAAACGTGATCTTGAGCGACTTCATCGTTTTTTCCTCCTGCGGTCTGGTGCCGCGGGCGTCTCTTGAAACTCTACCTCGCTCTCTACCAGACTCATGGCCAAACCGGCCCGAATTCGGACGGCAATTCCACGGAATCTTTGCGATTTCCCGGGATTGGGCCGCCAGAGGGGGAGAGAAGGGCGACGGTAGTGGCTCGGCACGTCGCGGAGCCAAGGGCCCGGACCGTGCTGCCGCCGGTGGCTCAGCAGCCCGTTGAGAAAGTAGGTCTTCAGCGATTTGGGTGCCACTGCTGGCTTGTCCAGCAGTGATT
>JBDRTC010000238.1:0-3800 GCA_043824335.1 Planctomycetota bacterium
CGAGTTCCTCGGCAATCTGCAAAGAATTGTACTTGCGTAGTGTGACGGTCGCAACTTGGTTCCTTGTGTCGCCCCCTACGTGGCGATAGACTAGAGTCGGTGCAACAAAGGCCCGCTCCGAAGGCGGGAGAGAGGAATCGCGGGAGCAAGCACGGGTTTGGGCTGAAGGCGTTTCTGATGGCCGGAAGCCTCGTCGCGGCCACGGTGGCTCGGGCCGACCTGCGCGAGGATTTCGTCGATCCGCCGGCGTCGTACCGCACGCGTCCTTTGTGGTTCTGGAACGGCCCGCTCAGCACGAGTGAAACCTCCCGGATGATGGACCGCTCGCTGGAAAGCGGTTACTCGGGCTTTGGGATCCTTCCTGCCCAGGGACTGACGCCCGAGTTCATGAGCCCCGAGTTCCTCCAGCGCTACCAGGAGGCCGTCGACAAGGCGGCCCAACTGGGCATGAAGATGTGCCTGTACGACGAGTACTGGTTTCCCAGCGGCTCCGCCGGCGGGCAGCTTGCCGAGCAATACCCCGAGGCCCTCTCCAAGCGGCTGGACATGCTCGCCGTCGACGTCGAGGGACCCAAGCCGCTCGAGCAGCCGCTGCCGCCGGGTCTCTTCATGGGCGCGGTGGCGATGAACATCGGCACGCGCGAGCGGGTGAACCTGGCGGATCGCGTTGGGGACGGAAAACTCACCTGGGACGTGCCGGCCGGGCCGTGGAAGATCATGCTATTCACCTGCGTGACCGACGGCGCCCGGGGGCTGGTCGACTACCTCGACCCGGAATCGGTCCGGAAGTTCGTCGCCCTGACCTACCAGAAATACTACGAGAAGTTCCCCGAGCATTTTGGGAAGACGATCGACAGCGCTTTTTTCGACGAGCCGACCTTCCACTGGGTCGAGGGCGGCCGGGCGTGGACCGGCGCGTTCAACCGCGAGTTTCAGAAGCGCCGTGGCTTCGACCCCGTGCCGTACTACCCGGCTTTGTGGTTTGACATCGGGCCGGAAACCGCCGCGGCCCGAAACGCCCTCTTCGGCGTTCGCGCGGAGCTTTATGCCGAGGGCTTCACCAAGACGATTCAAGACTGGTGCCGCGAGCACGGCATCGAGCTGACCGGACACCAGGACCAGGAAGAGATCGTCAACCCGGTCGGGCTTTGCGGCGATCTGATCAAGTGCTTCCAACATCAGGACATTCCCGGCATCGACCAGATTTTCCAGTACGGCCGGGCTTCAAAGGCGTACAAGGTGGTCAGCTCGGCCGCCTACAACTACGATCGACGGCTGGTGATGACCGAGTGCTACGGCGGCATCAAGGACATGCCCGTCGAGAACCTCTACAAGGAGGCCATGGATCAGTTCGCCAAGGGGATCAACGTCATGGTGCCGCACGCCGTCTGGTACGACTCGGCCAACGTGATCTTCCCTCCGGAGCTTTCCTATAAAAGCGCGGTCTACGGTCCCGTCCTGCCGGACTATAACAAGTACGTGGCCCGCTTGCAGCGGATTCTCCAGCACGGGCGGCACGTGGCCGACGTTGCCGTGCTTTACCCGATCGCCACGCTCCAGGCCGGTTATCATTTCGGCGTGGGCACGCCGTACACCGGCGGCGTCGTTCCGCCGGAGGCCGATTACATGGACGTGGGCGAGATGCTCGCGCTGGAGGTCCGCCGCGACTACACCTTCCTCCATCCCGAGGTGCTCGACCAGCGATGCTCTATCGACGGGCCCACACTGCGATTGAACAACGAGGTCAACCACGAAGAGTATCGTGTGTTCGTCCTCCCCGGCTCGAAGGCGATCCATTGGAGCAGCCTCCGCAAGATCAAGCAGTTCTACGACCAGGGCGGAACCGTGGTCGCCACGACGCAACTGCCGGAGCACTCCGCAGAATTCGGCCAAGACCCCCAGGTGCGCGACGCGATCGACGCGGTGTTTGGGCCACGGAAGGCACGTTCCGATGCTGGCGGATCCGGCGGGAACGTCGGTGCGGGACATCCCTCCCATACCGTCCACACGAACACCAAGGGAGGCAAGGCGTATTTTCTGCCCCGCCCGACGCCCGCCGGACTCAAGGAGGTCTTGGACGAGGCACTCCCGGTTTGCGACGTTGCGCTTGAGCAGGACGTTGCCGTCGCCGGCGGGAACCTCTCCTACATTCACAAGGTGGTGGAGGGCCGCGACGTTTTCTTCTTCGCCAACTCGTCGGAGACGAGCGTCGATTGCCACGTCCGAATTCGGGGAAAGCTCCGGCTCGAACAGTGGAACCCACACACGGGCGAGATCGCCGCCGTCGAGTCGGCCCACCTGGCCGTGGCGGGCGAGGAGGTGACGCGCGTGCGCCTGAGGTTGCCGCCCGTTGAGTCCCGTTTCTTGGTATCTTCCGACGATGCCGGACAAGCGGCGCGATTCGAGAAGCCGCGAACATTCACCCTTTCATTCCACACGGGAGGTCCCCAATGAGGATGCCTTGGAAGTGTCTGCTGCCGACTCTCTTGCTGGCGGTTTCACTGGGTGGCGCGTTGCACGCCGCCCAGCCGGGACGGGCGCGTCCGGCGAAGCCGAGACCTGATTTTGAGAACGTCCAGTACGGTCCGCACGAGCGCAACGTGCTCGACCTCTGGCAAGCGGAGTCCGACGAGCCGACGCCGCTGGTCGTCTACATTCACGGCGGCGGCTTCAGCGGGGGCGACAAACAAAGTCTCAACCCCGGCCGGCTCCGCGAGTACCTGGAGGCCGGGTTCTCGGTCGCTGCAATCAACTACCGGCTCACCAACGTGGCGCCGGCACCGGCGGCGTACCTCGATTGTGGTCGGGCGTTACAATTCCTGCGGCTCCATGCGAAGAAGTGGAACTTCGACCCCGAGCTTGTCGCTTCGACGGGCGGCTCGGCGGGGGCCGGGACCTCGCTGTGGTTGGCCTTCCACGACGATCTGGCCGACCCGAAGAGCGAGGACCCGATCGCCCGAGAGTCGACGCGGCTGACTTGTGTCGCCGTCAGTAACGGCCAATCGTCCTACGACCCGCGTTTTGCCGAAGAGATCGGCCTTCCCCGCCCCAATTTCGAGCGGCACGCCTTCTTCCTGCCCTTCTACGGGATCACGCCCGAGGAGATCGACACGCCGCGGGCCTATAAGCTCTACGAGCAGGCGGCGCCGGTTACCTACGTCAGCGAAGACGACCCGCCGGCTCTCTTGGACTACAGCTTCCCAAACGTGCCGGTCGATGAGAAAACGTCGCTGGGCCTAATCGTTCACCATCCAAAATTCGGCATCGCGCTCAAAGAGCGGCTCGACGCGTTGGGGATCGAGTGTATCGTGCAATACTCCGGTCCCGACCGTGGCACAATCGTACGACACCCGCCCGAGGCAGACGACGAGCCGGTCTCCCCCGTCGAGTTCATCGGCAAGCACTTCCAGCAGGCGAAGGAACGAAGGGCCGGTGACCGGAAGAGGAAAAGGTGACAGCCACCAAATCTAGGTAACATAAATGGTCTCGGCAAGGCCATGGCCGCTTTTTCGGTCTTCCGCGGGGTCGGAGGGTCCATTCCAGTCCCAAACGCTTCGCCGTATCTCGAACCCAGGCCGGATCGCCGAAAGGCCGACCGCGAGTGACGCAACAACGCAACGCCTCCAACTCAGCTTCCGATTGCGGCTGGTTGACCATTTGCAGCCACTCGGTCGGGCGTGGCAAAGGCCACGTCGAAAGGATCGGAAACGCCGGGTCGTCGCGCTCCGCACGACGCAAACTGGACCAACGCCACGACTCCGCCCGCTCCGTCCCGCCTGCTGCCAGGTGCTGGCGATGCT
>JBDRTC010000239.1:0-4697 GCA_043824335.1 Planctomycetota bacterium
GAGCTTGCGCCCGTGGCTGGGATTGTCGCTGGGTCGCTTGGGATCGGGAAGGTCCCACCCGTAGGCCGAGAAGCCGATCGTATCCTCAAACCGCTTCCCCTCGGCGAGATCCTCGACGGAGAGGATGTAGCGGCCGCGGATTCGCCTGGTTTCCCGCACGCCCAGGAGGGGCGCGACGGCCTTCAGCCGCACGTCGCCGAAGCCGGGAAAATGCTCGCGCATGAGCGTCATCAGCTTCTCGACTTCCGCCCGGCCGCAGATCATGCCTTCGGTGACCGAAGCCCCGTCGGTGCCGTCGATGCCCACCAGTCGCGTGGTGTTGATCATCATCGTGCCCTTCTCCTGGAGCTGCACACTGATGAAGATCTCGTAGGGGAAGGTCCACTCGGCGGACTTGCGGAGTTTGAGGATCTTCTCCCGGAAGCGGGGCGAGTCGTGCCGGTGGATGTGCTCGTCGAGGGCGTCTTGATCCACGTTGTCGACGTGGAAGATGAGCGAGGCGGGGGTCATCAGCCCGTCCGAGTCGCGGCCCTCGACGAACGCACATCCGCTCCGTGCGGCCAGATCGGCGTCTCCGGTGGCATCGACCACGGCGCTTGCCGGCACGGCCGCCAGTCCGCTCTTGTTCGAGAGGACCACATGGGTGATTCGCCCCTTGGCGACGGCCACGTCGACCGCCTGGGTCAGAAGCAGCACGTCGACCTCGGCGGCGGCCATCTTCTCGTCGAGCAGGGCGGCCATGCCAAAAGGGTCGAAGGGGATTCCGGCCGAGAGTTGCCCCTTGTACCAGCCGTGGGGCTGGTACTTCTTCCCGGGATCAGGCACGGGAATCAGGGCAATCCCGCGCTGGGCCGCCTCTTGGCAAAGGGACCGAAAAATGCCGCCGACGACCCAGCGCCGGCAATCGCTGGTACGCCCGCCGAGCCAGTGCGACACGAGCCCCGAGGTTCCGTTCCCGCCAAGTTGTCCCTGTCCCTCGACCAAGAGCACCTTGACCCCGGTTCGCCGCGCGGCCAGCGCCGCCGCGATCCCCGAAGGTCCGCCGCCGCAGACGACCACGTCGTACGGCTCGCGAACCGGCAGGTTCCGATGGAAGGCGAATTCTCCTGGTAGTCTTTCCGGCGAGGTCCCGGCGGCCGCCGCCTGGCCGCCCGCGGCACACGCGGCCAGACCCAGAAAACCGCGGCGATCGAGCCGGAAGCGAGCGTCTTCGGATGCCATCACGATTCTCCTTGCTGCCCGGTGCCTTGTTACATCTCAACGTCTGGGTGGCACGGGCATCTTGCCCGTGCTCCTGAGCAAGCACTGGCGAGACGCCAGTGCCACCCAACTGGCCAAGTTTCGATGTCACGAGGCATCGGCGAGCACGAGCGTTCCTTCCTTTTCCTCAATGTGGAAGAACTTCGCCCGCTCGTCCGGCGGACGGTTCGGGCCGTGCAGCACGAGCATCAGCTTGCCGTCGAACGTGCGAAACAGCATCGAGTGGCCCCCGCCCTCGTAAAGGGGCTTGGAATCTTGTTGCCAGGGCCCCTTCACGCTGCCCCCCGGCGATCGGGCGATCCCGACGGTGTAGCCCCCGTCGCCGAAGCTCGACCAGAGCATCAGGAGATGTCCGTTCTTGGCCCTGTGAAGACACGGGCCGTCGGTCACGTACTTGCCTTCCTGGATGGGCCGGCACCACTTGGCCTCCGAAGCGTGGAACAATTCGAGGGGCTCACCCACGGGGCCGGAAAGATCGTCGGCAAGACGGACGGCGTTCATCGTGCCGTCGCCGATTGGGCACGGGCCGTCGTCGTGCTCAGTGTGAGGGCGATCGAACTGCATAGAATGAGGAGAAAGCCCGCGTGGGTCTCGCTTTGCTCGACCCACCCTACGCGATTACGCTTTGCAGTCATTCTTGTCACCTGCCTAAAGTGCCTTGAGGACGCGTACCAGCCCGTCGCCGCCGGGCGTGATGATTTCACCCAAGCCGTCGCCGTCGAGGTCGGCGATGATGGGCCAGCCGCTCGTCGAGACGCCCGTCCGCCAGCGGACCTCGCCCTGGCCTTCGGGGTTGGTCCCGAGGCAGTAGTCGCCGATGAGGAACTCTCCTTTGCCGTCCCCGTCGACGTCGGCGGAGATCGCGGGCCCGTATCCCCGGCCGTCCAGCTTCAGCCGCCACTCCTCTTCGCCGGTCCACAGATCACGGCACGCAAACCAGCCGTCGCGCTGGTACTCGTAGCCCGCTTCCAAGCGGCCGTCGCCGTCGGTGTCGACGACGGCCACCTTCTGCGGCGTGTCGTAGCCCAGCGAATGGAACCAGACTGCCGTTTGCACGTCCTCGGCGAGGAGACCCACCCCGCCGTGACCGAGCGGGATGAGAAAATGGGGCTTGCTTTCACCCTGCCTAAACAGCGGGATGAAGCTGTTGTAGGCCGTCCACACCCCCACCTTCTCGCCCGGGTTGATCGGTTCCTGGAGGAACGCCCCATCGAAGCCGCGATGGACGGCCACGGAGTCGCGATAGTCGAGCATCAGGTCCTCTTTGCCATCGGCGTCGGCGTCGAACACGGTGGGGATCCCGATCGGGTTACACGCGCGAACGCCGCGGGGAGTCTGCAAGGCCAACCCGGTCCAGACGATCCGGCCGTCCTTGCCGTCCAACACGTATCCCTCTTCCCGGGCCTGGCCTTGCTGGGCGGAGACATAGATCCCCGGATGCGTGTCGCCGAAGAAATCGCCCACCGCCCACTTGACGACCTCCGCCGTGTCGGGCATGGGCAGGGCCGACTCCCAGACGACACGGCCGTCGGCGGCGTGAAGCCGGACACACGGCCGGCCGCCGGCGGCCTGGCCGGTCCCCAGAACGTCGGTGCGCCCGTCGCCGTCGATGTCCCGCATTGGCACGCTGAGCCGTCCCTGCTGATCGTGGGCGATGAACGGCGCGCTCCAGGCCACGTTGGGCCGACCTTCCGGATCGAACGTATAGACTTGGAGCCGGCCGTGTGGTGTCGAGAGTACCAACTCACAACGTCCGTCGCCCGTCAGGTCGGCCGCGCTGGCCAGCGAGACACCGCCGCCCGTGAGCGGCAACTCGAACCGCTCCCGGCCGTCCGGAAAGATCACCCGCAATGTCCCCTCCGGCGACTGCACGGCCGTTTGCCACGGCCCGTCCTTCTTCCACTTGCCCGTGGCCAGCGGTCGGGCGTCGAACAGGGCTTCGGGCGCGGGCCGCTGGGAGATTCCGTCGTCGCCGACCAAGAGCACCCTGGCTTGCCGGGCGTCGTGGTCACGGATCAAGACGCCGGCGCCCTCGTCGGTATGGAGAACGACCGGGGCCTCCAACCTCGGGTTCCCCCAGGCGGCCTCGGGAGGCTGCTCCGTGGGCGCCGGCGGCCGCAAGACCAGTTCGGCATTGGGGAGTGGGAGTGTGTCCACGGGGGCGAGTTCTCCCGCCTCGTCGAAGCGGTAGACGGCGAGCGTGCCGCGTCGCGACATTTCCGCCTCGGGGTCGGCGTAGACGAAAAGCTCCTTTTTGCCGTTCCCGGTTACGTCGGCAATGCCGGCAATCCACGTGTCGGGAATGGTCCTCTGCATGCCGGTGCCCACGTCGCAAACGACGGTCTGGGTTTGAAGCTTCGGCTGGGTCACCCGGGCCGAGTAGACGATGTCCAGACCGCCGTCGCCGTCGGCGTCGCCCAGGCCGCCGACCGGCAGCCAGATCCTCACGCCGTGCGTGCCGTACACTTCCCCGACGTACCGATCCAGGATCAGCGAGGGCGGGTCGGATTGCGTGCGCCGGAAGCAGGTCAGATGGTGCTGGACGAACTGGCCCACGATGGCCAGAAGCGGCTCACCCTCCGGCGAGGGGCCGATCACCGTCGGCCCGTAGTTGCGACGCTTTCCGCCCCCGCTCTCGAACTCGAATCGACGCACGAGCTTTCCGGTCACGGGATCGTGCGTGTTGATCGTGTGATGCCGGACGTTCCAGATGACCGAACCGTCGGGCTCAATCACGGTCGTTACGCCGTGGTCGGCCCGGCTCGGCCAGTTGGCCACGGCGGCGTCGGTCGTTTTCCAGACTTGCTCAGGCTGGCGCCGGCCCTCTGGAAAGGCAAACATGTAGGCCACGGTGACATATTGCGGAAAGACGACGATCTGCTTGCCGGGATAGTCGGGATGGAGCCCGGCCACGCGGACCTTGTCGGGGCCGATCGTTCCCTCGATCGCTTGTTGCCAGAACGGCTCGCCGGTGCGCGGCTCGAGCAACACGAGCGTGCTGCCTCGCTGGACGCCCAGCGTGTAGGCGCCGTCGCCGTGCAGTTGGTCATAGAACAGAATGCCCCCGGCCGGGTACTGCCAAACGATGTTCCCCTCCGGGCCGATGCGGCGCAGGCTGCCGTCCTGCACCAGCAGAAATCCTTCCCCTTGCTCGTCGGTGAGGAACACGGCATACGTCGCCCGGCCGCCGGGATGAATCGTGGCCCAAACCCTGGGGGCCTGCTTCATTCCACAATTCAAGGGCGAGAAGCCGGTCAGCAGCTTGTCGTGAAGCGCGCCGGGCCACTCCTGGTTCCACACTTCCGGACTCCGGACACCCTTCAATAATGGATGCTCCCGAGCTTCCTCTTTCCCTGCGATTGCAGCAGCCGTCCAAAGCGACGCGACAAAGAACGTTTGCAGCGAACGTAGGGTGGGTCGAGCGAAGCGAGACCCAC
>JBDRTC010000240.1:0-6516 GCA_043824335.1 Planctomycetota bacterium
TAGACAATCTCAATTACTACATTCACTACCCACCAAGCTTGAATCTAATGCCCTATATTACACCTTACTATGGTACGGGACCTAGAATTATCGAGTTCCCGAACCGCGATCCCGGCCACAACTATTTTATTTATACATATCCATACGATTACGACACGTATGGCAACTATTCCCCAACCGAAGATGAAACAAGTCTAAAAGTGAAATATGTAGCAACAGATGATCTCGACTGGAATGAGAGGCTTAAGTCCGGCGACCTAAGAGAATGCAAAGGGATGACTGGTCCGATGTCTTGCGAAAAGACCACCGATATTCGATCGAACTACCCTGTTGCACAGACTTATCACTTTGAAACTGGTGAGCGGGTAACAGCCTGGGCGGATACAAGGGAGAGAAGGAATAATTGCTCTTATTGCCGCGCATTCACCCAATACGGTCGAATTCGAGTTTCGGTGGGCTTGGCAGAAAGCAGTGTTGATGCCCATGGCGTGCTTGCCGAGTCTGATTTTCTCGACGCAGGCCAATCCCAGAAATTCCAAGCAATGGCCGGGCCAGGACTGGTATGTGTATCAGGAGGAGCTTACGGGGGAAGAGACTGCCTTCTGGCAATACCGGACCTAAAGTCAAAGCGAAGTGGCTTGGCGATGCGAGCATTTGACATTGAATGGAGTGATTCACTTAATAGATTCGAGGTCGTAAATATCGCTGAGGTACCATTCTCTGGAAGCATCGCCGATCAATCAACCGGGACATCTGTTGCACTTTGGAGCTCAGGCTACCTAATGCAATGGGTGCGTATCTCCTGATACGACGAGAAATGTCAGTGATTTAGATGTGAAGCGACAATATAACACTTGTACGGGGGTGCTCTCCTTGCTACCTATGGCTTGACGATGGTCATAGGTCGGGAAAGGAGGCACCCAGTGAACCGAGAGCGAGTATACCAGATCGAGGTCAAACTGGAAGAGTTCCGTGCGGCGGGCGAGCAGTTCGAAGCGATCATGGCTCGCCTGCAGTCGGACGAGACGGCGAGGATGGAGCACGGCGATCTCGAGGAGCTGCTCAACATCGATGGCAGGGAACTGCTTCGGCGCTTGTTGCAGGGACACCTCGACCTGCGTGCAGCGCGCGAGAAACGCCTCGAGCGCGTCGAGGACTCGGATGGCGTCATACGCCCCCACTTCCGCAAGGATACAAGCCGGGGTCTGAGTTCGATCTTCGGCGACGTCGAGGTGAACCGGAAGTCCTACAGCGATCGGGAGATATCGAGCCTGTTCCCGCAGGACGCCGAGCTGAACCTGTCCGAGGACAAGTACTCGCACGGCCTCCGGCGACGTGTGGTCGAGCAGGTGGCGCAGAACTCGTTTGCCGAGGCGAAGAACACGGTGCTGACGATGACGGGGCAGCGGGTGAACAACCGCCAGGAAGAAGAGCTGACGATCCGCACAGCGCATGACTTCGAGGCGTTCTACGCCCAGCGTGCGTCCGGACCAGAAGAGACGAACGACCTGCTGGTGATGAGCACGGACGGCAAGGGCGTGGTGATGATCGAGAAGGATCTTCGCGAGGTGACGCGCCGGGCAGCCAAGCGGAATCGCCGCAAGCGGAAGAAGAAGCGCTTGTCCAAGGGCGAGAAGCGTGGCCGCAAGCGGATGTCGACGGTGGCATCGGTGTATTCGGTACCCCGCTTCGAGCGCACCGCCGAGGACGTGATGAGGGAGTTGAACCGTGCGGATGGCGAGAAGACGACGAAGAAGAAACGGCCTCGTCCGCAGAACAAGCGCGTTTGGGCCAGCCTGGAGCTTGAGCCCGAGGAGGTGATGGACGCGGTGTTCCAGGAGGCACTGCGCCGGGATCCGGAGCAACGGCGTGAGTGGGTGATGCTGGTGGACGGAGATCCATACCAGCTCCAGCGCATCCGGGCGTGCGCCAAGCGCTACGGAGTGAAGGTCACGGTGGTGCTCGACTTTATCCACGTGCTTGAGTACGTGTGGAAGGCGTCATACAGCTTCCATCCCGATGGCAGCCCTGAAGCCGAGGCGTGGGTGACCGAGCGCGCCCTGCGGATCCTTGAGGGCAAATCGAGCGAAGTGGCTGCCGGGATGCGACGCAGTGCCACCCTTCGTGAGCTTTCCGCAAAGAAACGCAAGGCGGTGGACAAGTGCGCCAACTACCTGATCAAGTACCGCAAGTACCTGCGCTACGACGTTTGCCTCGCCCAGGGCTTCCCCATCGCGACAGGCGTCATCGAGGGTGCCTGTCGTCACCTGATCAAGGACCGGATGGATCTCACCGGCGCCCGTTGGGGCCTCGCGGGGGCAGAGGGGGTGCTCCGCATTAGGTCGCTACGCTCGAGCGGTGACTTCGATGAGTACTGGCGGTTCCATCTGCAGGCCGAACTCGCGAGGAACCACGAGCGACGCTTCTCGGAAACCACTTGGCATGACATGGAGATGGAGGATGCGGCGTGAACCGACGAGGCGTCGTTTCAGAAGAGATGCACCCTAATGCAATCGGATCCCCCCCTCTATATTGCGTTCAGAACAACGGACAAATATCAGTATCTATTTGTCCACAAGTCTACAGACGGCGGACTCAACTGGCATCGAGTTAGGAATTTCGGGATAGCATATACTGGTCCGACCGTGGCAAGAAGGCTCAAACATATCTTTTGGCTCTTTTGGGGATGGGAGAATAAGCTACTCTGGGTTAAATAGTCTGTGCTATAATGCAATCCGTGAGGTCGCTTGGAGGGCTCAATGGTATTCAGGATAAAATGGTTCCTTTGCCTTTTGACGATAATGATCGCTGTCTTTGTTTTGTGTTGCAAGGACAAGGAGGAGGAAACAGTTAAAGCAAATCTTCCAGCCCTGCGTGTTGATAATACTTGCTCGAAGAAGGGTGCACCGTACGTAACATGCGATTGGTACCACTCCGCTGACATCATCGTCACAGGCACTCTCGTGTCCATACAGCTAATAGAGAGTGGCGCTGTCATGGCGACTAGCGGACATGATGGGGAATTCTTCGACAAGTGCACTGGTTCGTTGGAGCCGGCGCTTGAAATCAATATAGCCGTTGATGCCGTCCTCAAGGGCATTACTAGGGATCACTTGAGTGTAAGACTCGGCGCAATGCAGCTAAGAATGTTCGATCCGAAACCCACCAGAGGAGACGATGGACAGATAGAGTGGATCAGACAGTCAAGGAATGGAAATGGAAAGGCGCTCGAAGAAGGGCAGAACATTGGTGTTGCAGCTTACTATTTACAGGATGCGGATAAGTACAGCACCATTGTTGAGCCCCTCTTCGGGATGTTCGGCCCAAACAACAATACTCTTGCGTTTCAGGAAATGCATGGGTTCTGCAGCGATCTGAGGCCCGTAGGATTTACAGGATTGAGAATGGAGGATCTCAATACATTAATTAATAATTGCTCAGGATCTCCCTCATCCAAGTCAATAGAACGTAGAAATAGTATTATCAATAATATTGAGAATCGCCCCGAGTGGACCTTCGCTCCTTTGTGCTCCCCAGACGTCATTGAAGAAGACCCAGAATGCAGCTCTGATCTGGACTGCAGCGAAGGGGAAAAATGCATACAAGGCGCTTGTGAATCATAGTGCAATTGGGTCCACCAGAGAGTGGGGCTTTGTTGTGGCATTATTCTGATTCGGCCTAGCGGATATTTTCGCCGGATGGCTGGTCGACTCTAACCTGACTTTGACAGTCGCGCGCACATGGTTCCGTATAGATCTGTGGTTAGTGTCAACTCTCTTTCGCACTTTCTATCTCGGATAGGCCTCAATCCGGCGCCTCCTCAGTGACTGTCGGTACCCTCCGCTCGTATCGTACTAGCTCATCCGTCCGAGAGCCGTTCGACTCGGAGGTACTTCTTGTTACCGATAACGTCTTGTAGCCTTCATCGCCGCTTCCACGGCCGCTGGCGCCCCAGAACCCCTGCCGACAAGCTCCTCGAGCTGCTCGATGAACCGATCCCGGTCCTCGGCCGAGGCCTCGGGGCATCTTGAATCGAACTCCAGAAGACCAGCTGCTCGAGCCTAATCTGCTCGCCTACGGCGAGGGTTGTTCCCTGTTCCGGGTTGCTATCGCGCGACAAATCCGCCCTTTGCCTCCTAGCATCTGCCTGCTAGTCTCCTGCCCGGTCGCAAGAAACAGATTCCCGCCTTCATGGTTGGTCGCCAGCGGGAATCAAGGAGAATCGAACGTGGCCAAGGATACATCCCCGGAGCCCAGGCGTCAATCCGAAGATCGTCCCCTGGTCTTTCCCTCGCTCCCGGCAAGGCTTTTCCGCGATGTCATCGGTGTCGACGCGGACGCGATCTTCGCGCCGGACGACTACGAGGGCGAGTCCTGGTCGGCTTCCCGCCGGCTGGCCGATCCGGTCACGGGCGAGTCACAGGTCTCCCTCGTCACGGTCAAGGGCACGGTGCTCCGACACCACCACCGGCAGCTCTTTTTCGGGCTGCTCAAGGCCTGCGAGAGGCTCGGCCACACCGTCGAGGAGTTCCGGGCGGGCCCGGTCACGCTCGATGTGCACGATCGCGGGCTGATCGATTTCATCTACGGCCGGTACTCGGGCCAGGCCTTTCGTTTGTTCTGTCTCGGCCTGCGCGACCTGGTCGACGCCACGGTGGTGATCGAGTCGCTGACCTTCCGCTGGGCCTTCCACCTGGTGGACGACTACTCCTTCCTCGAAGCGGTCGGCGGCCGGAACGTCTCCATCGGATTCTCTCTCAACCCGAGGCCCCACGCTTCCGAGCGGCGGGCGGCGGAGGGGGGTCATCATGGGTCGTGACAATCCCTTCCAAGACAGGCTGGATCGGTTCATGGCCTCGGCCGAGGCCCGGGACGAGGAGAAGCTCCGGGCCGATATCGAGCGGCAGAAGGCCGAGGGTCGGTGCGACCTGGTTCAGATGCCCCAGGTGGAGACCCAGCCTTTCCGGGCCGATCTGGAGGTGGAGCGCAGCCCGATCTTCGTGTCCAACACCTTCAAGGGCGACTCCTGGACGTACGAGCGCGAGCTGGTTCACCCCAGGTCCGGCGAGCCGGTCATCCAGCGTGTGAGCGTTGGGAGGCTCCACGACAAGGACCGTCCTCGAGGCGCGCTCAAGCAGATCCACCAGGAGGTGTTCTACAAGCTGCTCAAGCTCTGGGGCGACCAGGGGTACCCCATCATGGAGCGCGAGGACGAAGATGGAGAGCAGATCACGGTAGGTGTCTTCGGCCTGACCGCTTACGAGCTGGTGACCTACCTTCGAGGCAACGACTCTGTCGACCACTACCGCCGCGTGCAGACTCTCCTCCAAGATCTTGCCTCCACCCCGATCGTGCTCGAGCACGAGTACTCCTGGCAGGAGACCTCGGACAGGCGGTCGCTCAAGCTCCTGGCCGACGTGGAGTGGCGCGAGAAGAAGGTGGACCCCAAGACCCGGCGGCCGAAGCCGGATGGCTTCTCCAAGGTGACCATCTATTTCTCCCGGACGGTGACCGAGGGCTTCCTGTCGAAGAACGTCAAGCAGCTCCTGCTCGGTCCGTACGAATCGCTCGGCGCCGGCGGCCGCGGCCGTCGCGCCGAGGTAGCTCGTCTGCTCTACCCCATCCTCGACCACGAGCTCTCTTCCAAGGAGAGCTTCAACTGCACCCTGACGTCCCTCTGCGAGCGTCTGGGCATGACTCCGCAGCCGTACAAGAGCATTCGGGGCCGCCCGTTCAAGCAGGCTGTCCGCCAGCTTACCGGCAAGCCGATTCTCGGTGAGAGGTACCAGCTCCAGGTCCAGCTCCGCGAGAGCCAGGACGGTCAGGACTACGTGCTCGAGGCGCGGCGCCATCCCTGCCAGCTCAATCTCCCCCTGTAGAAGCTGAACGTACGTTCACAACTTCGGCTCCCGTCTTTTCGATCAAGAGTTCCCGTCTTTTCGATCAAGAGTTCCCGTCTTTTCGATCAAGAGTTCCCGTCTTTTCCCGTCTTTTCGATCAAGAGTTCCCGTCTTTTCGATCAAGTGCCATACATGGACATTCCCTGAATCATTAGCGAATTCGCCGCAAAAAACCTGCTAAGTGCTTCTTATGTGCAAGAACAACCAGCGCGCGAGACGCGCACGCGCGCGAAGCACCACCCCTCCCCCTAGGACCCCCACCCCGCTGCAAGCTGCAGTACGGCCCCCGGCCGGGCGATAGCCCGGCCTACCCACCCATCCCTCTGGGTCGCCAATGGCTCCCCAGAACAACCCTCCAATGGAGGACCCGTACCGACGGCCGAGCACCCTTCGACAGGCCGTGCTCCTTGCCCAGCATGGAGCCCTTTTGGGAACCTCTCTTTTAGAAAGGGCTCGCTGGTGGGCGGCCTGGTCGAGGGCCTGGTGGGCCAGGAGAGTTCCGGGCCTGACGGAGGCCGCAGAGCTGCAGGGTCCCCCGGCTGATGCCGGGGTCCCTGCCCGGCCTGATGGCCGGTCCGCTCCGTCGCGCCAATGGCGCTCCTCTGCGCTCGGTCAA
>JBDRTC010000241.1:0-12534 GCA_043824335.1 Planctomycetota bacterium
AAACCAACGTCTCCGGCGTCTCGATCGGAAGGTTCAGAAGCGTGGCATTCATAGGGCCACGCTATAACCAGATTGACCGCCTCAGACCAGATCAATTCCCGCGCTAATCCACCCCAACGGATGGGTTGGACGAAGCTTTACTCCGATTCCGAGGTAAGTTCTCTGCCTCGCGCCACTTACGCGGGGATGAGTGGTTCGCACCGCAGACACAGCCGCCCGCAACGCACGGCCAAAGCCCGCCCGGTCTTCAAAGTAAGTCCGCCCGCTGGCCTTGGCCCAAGCCGCATACGCCTCGAACAGGTCGTCACGGGCGACGGTGTAGGCTGGTCCAACTTCGCAGCACTCAGCCACGAATTGCCCGACGGGGCTGGCCAAGTCGTGCAGTTCGCCCAGCAATTCCTCGCCGCTGACCGGTTGCAGAAAGTGGCCGCGTCGTCGGAGGCGTGCCCAGCCAATCACGGCCCACTTCAAGATGCCGGGCAACTCGGTCAGCAGCCGGGCGGTTAGCGTGCGGTCTTCCTTCCCGTAGAAACTCTTGTCGAGCCCCAACAAAATCATGCGGCTCGCAAGGGCTCCTGACTGGTCGGCAAGGCGGGGCAACTCGTTGGACAAAACCATTATCCGGGTCAACAGCTTCATGGTGATGGGTTTTTCAAACTTGCGGTCGATGTCCAAACTGTCCTCCCCGCTGATACTCAACAGCCGCTCCGTCACGAGGTGGGAGTCCGTCCGACTGCCCATACGGGCGTCAGAGATAATCGCCGCGGTCTTGCCGACGAGGGACCACATTCCAAAATTCGTGGCCAGACTCGCCAACGTGGGGCCGCACACGTTTGCCCGGCCGATGAGTCCGGTCAACACGCGGGCGATTGTCCCCTTGCCGCTCCGCTTCGGCCCGATGAGCATGAGGGTTTTTTGGTGCGAGGTGTCGGGCGTTAAGCAAAGCCCAAACCATTCCTGCAGGCAGTCGATGGATTCGGGGTCGTCTGGCCAGAGCGAATCGAGAAACGCCAACCAGCCCGACGGCTCGGGGGCGTCGATGGCAAAGCCGTAATCGAGGGCCGCGGGTGAGAAGTAGCGGGGCGTCGCGGGCAACAGGTGTTTCTTCCCGTCGACCAACGACGGCAGGTGAACCAGCCCGGTCTTCGTGGCGAGAATGTCGACGGGTTCCCACGGCCGGGGCGGCTTGCCCAGCCACGCGGGCGGCTCGATATCGTAGCTGAGCATCGACTGGGCCCGTAGCTGGTCGATGATGTCGCTAACGATTCGCCCGGTCAGCTTGTACGCCCGCTTGTTCAGGTCGACGATTGCCGCCCCCTTCACTTCGGCCGCTGACCGCCCGCGGTATCCGCCGGCCTTCCAATGCCAGAAGGTGCCCTTCCAAAACCGGAGACGATACAGTTCGTCGGCCGTGTCGGCCGAAAGTATCCGCCGGCCTTCGGTTGCCGGGTCAAGGTTGCTCGCCTCAACCCGTATCGTCGCCGGGTCGGGCCGCTCGGGCTCCTCCGCGGCGTCGATGAGCTTTTGTAAGTCGCCCGGCTTGTGGGTCAGAAGACAATCGTCAAGCCCGGTTTTCGTCGGCTTCCCGCTTTTGTCGGGCGGGCCGTCGGGCAAATACACCACTCGAACGACGGCACCTTGCCCGGTCAAGAGCATTGCCAGCCGGGCAACCGCGTCTTGGATTTCCGGCTTGTCGGTCAGGTCCGAATCGAACGCGATAAAGACGGGCCGCTGCTTCCAGGGTATTCGCTCCAGGGCTGGCAATAGCCGTTCGGCCCGCTTGTTTTTCCAGCCGTACACCCCAACCAGCCCAATGCACGGAAACCCCGCTTGGGTTGCGGCGAGGGTTTTCTTTTCCCCTTCGGTGATAAGTAGTGGGGCCGCCGGGTTGTCAATCGTCGGGCCCACGCCGGGCGGGAAATACGGCTCGTTATCCCGCTTGCGGGGCGATTCGTACTTGACGGGTTTCCCGTTGGCATTGCGGGGCTTGTCCGGTTTGATTCGGGCGTAGCCCATTTCGCTCCCGTCGGGGTGTCGGTACGGGACAACCCACGCCGGAGCACATCGCTTTGGGTATCTGTTCCAGTCGAGAATCTGAGCCAGCTTGTCGTAGCGGGCTTCGGAATAGATACCCGCCGCGGTGATTGTCGCATCGGTCAACCCGCTGCCCTCGGATAATTCCCGGTAGTGAGGGGGGAATAATCCGGGTATGGTGTCGGCCCGTGAGATTGTACTGGTAGACATGGCGTGAAACTCCTACGCCCGGGCCCGCGGGGTCAGCCGTCCAGCTCGCCGGTCGACGTGACGGTCCGGCCTGCAAGCCACTCTTCCACGTCGGCCAGCCGGTAGCGAATCGACCTGCCCACGCGAACGAAAGGCAAGCCATGCCTGCCCGTGGTTCGCCAAACGGCAAGAGTCTGCTCTTGAATGCCCAGATGCTCGGCCGTTTCGGCCGGCGTCAACAGTTGAGAAGCAATCGCGACGGTCATTTGGATTCACCTTTGTGCCTGAGACATAAACTCAATCACGTTAGGTGAATCTTAGACCGGTTCCGTTTGGCAAGCTTAGAGGCTTGCCAGAAGTTTTTCGGTCAGCATGACCTCTTGGCGAGATGGTGGCGGAGGGGTCGCTGGGGGATGCCGGTCTGCTCGCGAACCTCTTTTTGAATACTGCCCTTTTTTCGGCGGGGGTGCTGTTCCATGAGCTTGTCATACAGCCGCAAGGCTTCGGCTATCTTCTCCGGCGGGTGCTCATGCTCCCGCTTCGCAGCCCGCAACTTTTGAAACGCCCGGAAGCTTCGTTTCGCGTAGGGTTCCAACACCCGGAAGCCCATCCGCTCCGCAAGGGCCCCCAGCTTCAGGGCCAGCGTGATAACTTGCCGGTCGTTCTTGTCCAGCCGTTGCCGAAGTGATTGAATCCAGTACAGCACTATATCGGCGTCGTCTCGGGCCTTTGGTTCCGTCGACTTCTCTAGCGTTGCCCGGGCTTCCCGCTCCGTTCCGTCAAGCAGAGAGTCCAGGTCCCAATGCTTCGCGAGGGACCGCAGGTAGGCGACTTGTTCATTGGGCGATAGCGTCTTGTTACCCATCTTCCCCGCCCTCCGTTTCAGGTCCGCTCAACAGCCCGCCAGCCGCTTCCTGATTGGACAGACGCTCAACCAGCACCTTGGCCGCCCGATTCTGCCTGATGATGTCATCGGGCCGCGGTTTCCAATCACGGTTCCGCAGGGGTTCCAGTTCATCGGCCAGGGCACGGAGAGCGGTTGTATCGTGGGTCGTGTTTTCCTCCAGCCATTCGGCCAAGCGGAGGGTTTGCCAGGTCAGGTGGTATCGCTGCGCGGCACAGGGCACTTCACCCCAGTTCGCGGGGCTGTCCTGCCAGTCCTTACACCGCCAATAGACTGCGCCGGCGTTGTACAGCCAACCGTCACACTCGGAAGCCAAGCCCGCCCATTTACTCATCGTTGCCGCCCTCCGTTTCTGGTCCGCTCAACAGTCCGCCAGCCCTCAGCATTGCGTTTCCGGCCTTTTCCACCGATTCCCGAACCGGGCCCATTGCCAGCCGGGCGTAGATACTCGTTGCGGGCGAACCGTCTTGGTGTCCGAGGCTCTTGCCGATAATCGGGAGCGAGGCCCCGCCCTTTGCCTGCCAGCTTCCGAGGCTCCGTCTCAGGTCGTGTAGCCGTAGGTCCGGCAATCCGGCCCGGGCGCAAACCCGCTTCCATGCCGTCTTGGGTTCGACCAGATGCCCGGTTCGGCTCCGCGTCGGAAATACCCAAGGGCTCCCGTTGGCCTCCTCGAATCGTCGGGTGAGAATCTCCACGGCCGCGGGAATGAGAGGTACAAGCACGGGCCGCCCGCTCTTGGTTTGCGGTATCCGCCATACGCCAAGGTCCAGGTTCACGTCGGCCCATTGCATCGCCTGGAGGTTTCCGCGTCGGGCCCCGGTCAGCAACGCAAGTAGAATGAAGTCCGCGAACAAGGATTCCTCTTGGGTCAACGCGACGAACAACGCCCGCAACTCGTGGCCCTCCAGGTAGCGGTCGCGGGATTCCTCGGGGAACTTCTTGATGCCGGTCGTGGGATTCGGCCCGTGGTAGTCGAGTCGGTCGGCCTTATTGAACGCCGCTCGAATGAAAGCAAGTAGCCGGTTCGCCTGATAGCGGCCGTTCTGTTCGCCCACGCGGGCGTGGAGGGCTTCCACGTTGCGGCGGGTGACGGAGGATAGCTGCCGGTTCGCCCACGGCTTCAGAAACTTGTTGTAAAGCCGCTCGTCTTCCTTCCAGGTGCGTTTGTGCTGCCGGGCGTAGTCGAGCCAATAGGCGAACAGCCCGCCCACGGTGGCCTCGTGGCGTGCCTCGTGGCGTGCCACGGCGGGGTTCTTGCCCTTCGCAATCTCCCCGAGGATGTCGGCCGCTTGCCGCCGGGCTTGTTCCACGGTCATAGTGGGGAACGTGCCCAGCTTGAACCGGACGGGGCGGCCGTTGACTTTTTTGTAGACCGCGAAGCTTTTGGCCCCGGTGTGTGTCACCCGCACGACCAGCCCCGGGGTTTTGGCGTCCCGGTACTGCTCGCGGCCCTTGGCCGGCGGCCCTAACGCCTCGATTCGCCGCTTTGAGAAGGGGAATTGTACGCCCATTTGCCGGCCCTCTGTTTTTGTTCGGGGCTACCCCGGGGCTACCCGCGGCGTCAATCGGCGTCAATAACCGGGTAGCCCCATGAACAAGAGAGTAGCCGTAAGTCCCTGTTTTGTCAAGCAGTATCAAACTCAGGAAATCAGAGGGTGGGTGGGTAAAATGGCCCAAAAACTCACTCTTAATCAGAGGGTTGGAGGTTCGAGTCCTCCAGGGGGCACTTGATAAAGCCTTTCATAGCAACGAGTTATGGAAGACTCTCTTTATGCCATCGTGGTTCTGAGTCGTCCAGAATTCGCAGATTTGTGTATCAGATGTGCAGGATTCTGTATCAGGCGGTGATTGTGGTGTGGCTGTTCGCAGACCTTCTCATTGTACGCCCTCGTCAAGGTAGTCCTCGCTCCTACGTCGCTCGGCTCCACCTATGACTTCGGGCAGATAAGGTCTGTGCCTGCGAAACAGCAGGTCTTTATCCCTTCCCCCCCTAATTATGGGTGCTATGAAGCAGCTCTACACAGAGCTACAAGAGGCCGGAACGTTCCGTGGTCTGCCTCGCCACGTTTTGAATCCTAACGATCCTCGGCTGCACCAAGCAGTTCTGGCGTTGTACATGGAGCTGAGGCTTCAGCGGAACCGCTGGATAAATGCTGGTGGATACGAGGATGCAATTGCGAGCATTGATAGAGCGTTGGCAAGAGTGGAGTAGGCCAAGCGGGCATCCTTCGGGGTGTCCGTTTTTTTGTGCTTCACTTGGAAGGCGCCGGAGGGCCGCCGGCCTGTGGCAGATTTCGAACATTTCCCGACTTGGCCCGACGGAGCGATTTTGGTGCGGACGGTCGATGTGGACCCAAGCAGCTTGGGAAATTGCAGTTCGCTGCGGCGGTGGGGGCGACCGACGCAGGTTAAGCAGCTCAAGAAATGCCAGACGACGGTCGTTTCAAATACGGTGGGTTTTTTGAGAAACGCGTCGCACAGAGGAGATCCACCCAACAAAAGGGCCCGCCTCAATCCCGCAGTCGATCTAGCCCGCCCGTGGTTCCGGACCATCGAAAACGTGCCCGGCGGCCAGGAAACCGAGTGGCCGTCCCCGACGAGTATGCCGCCCCGTCCCGCCAAAGTGTCCAAGTGGGCGATCGAGATACCGGTGGGGAGGCGGACGGAGCCGAGGTGAAAACATTCTCGGATTGGCTTCCAAAGGTCGAGAACGTGCCGCGCCGCTCATGTAATCCTTTGGAAACGTGCCCTCCTGGCGGCCCCGCAACCAAAACCGATGGACAAGATTGGTTGTCGACAGGAACACTTGTTATATTTCCCTTGGCATGAAGCGAGGCTGAATGGCTTCACACCGAAGACACTTGTCTCTGAACCTGAAGAAGGGGATCTATCATGACGGCCGGTACTTGCACAAGATGGGACGCGCCGTGCAGCCGAGCTTGGCGATAGCGCGCCTATTTTATCGGATGCCGCACCGCCAAACGGCGGACTACTGGTACAAGCAGGCGTATCCGCTGTAATGCCGGCAGTCGGTGATGACTGGTATCCTTCAATCGAAGCAGCGCCCGATGGGCACGTCCACTCACCGGAAGTGGACCCTTGACTCGTGGTTGAGGAGGCCAATTACTCTAGGACTGTTTCTACGGAAAGCGGCAACGATGTCATAGGCATTACACATCGGATAGAGAAAGAGGCTGAACATGTCTGCCAGTTCCAGCGCCCACAATCTGAAGTGCAACGAGATATGGGGAGGAATTCAAGCGGCGGAATCAAGCGCCTCTGTTCCCGGAATCGATGCATGGGTGATATGCAAACCGCATATGGGCGCGGTAGGCGGCGGCGACATCTATTATGTTGGGCTGTGCGGTCGTGGAATGAAGTCCCGCTTCGTTGTTGCGGATGTATCCGGGCATGGTGAGGTGGTGGCGAGCTACGCGACCAAGCTGCACGATATGATGGAAGAGCAGATGGACACCGTGGACCAGTCGCAGCTCGTGAAGGCGCTGAACGAGGGGTTTCCATCCCTCGTTTCATCGGAGCACTTCGCAACGGCCGTCATAATGTCTTACACGCCGATGGCCAAGCACATGGTTGTAGTGAATGCGGGACATCCCCGTCCTCTCTGGTATAGCCGTCGTAAGAACAGATGGCAGATCCTGTCTCATGATGTGTCGGAAGGCGCCGATAAGCTGCTGGAGCTGCCGTCTGACGTGGCGGCCCGTAGCGCCATCGACGTGCATTGGTCTTCCGCAAACTGGTTGTCCGCTTCCGTGATCCCTACCTAAGAGAGCCGAGCACGTGGAAGCCTATCGCGCCGAGAAGTGCCGCCGTGGGAAGCGTTGTGACCCAAGCGGAAAGGATTGTGGCGATCATTCGCACGCGCGCCTGCCGAGTGACGGCGCCGATCCCGAACAGGGCTCCGCAAGAGACATGGGTCGTGGAGACCGGCATTCCGAAGCGGCTGGCCCCGATGACAATCACGCTGGTGACAAGGTTAGCGACAAAACCCTGACCGTGGTTCATCGGGGTGATTTTCCGGCTCATCACTTCGGCGACTCGGCGGGCGCTCAAGAGTCCCCCAAAGGCCATCGGCAACGCAACCACCAGCGCGCTTCCGGCGTTGCCGAAAAGCGGGGCAACCAGCAGCAGGGCGGCGATTTTCGGCGTATCGTTCAGACCTCGGGCGAAGCTGACCGCCCCGGCCGATAGGTAGTGCAACCGGTCGAGGGCATCCGAGGCCTCGATGCCGAGGATGCGCCCCTCATAGCGACTCCGGCAGACCACCGTGTCTTGCAACGTGATGCTGAGTTGCTCGGCCCGCTCGAACGGGGCCGCGTGCGACGCTGCCGGCACGACCTCGACGGTCTCTTGGCCGATGCACAGGCAGCTGTGTTCGGTCACTCCGAGCCGTTGCCGTGCGTGGTGAAGCAGCGGGTAACAAAGCGTTGTCGCGGCGATCGCAAGGAAGGGACTGCCCAACAGGGGTACGATGAAATCGAGGCCGAGTTTGCCGCCGTTGACCGCCGACCCGGCCGCCCATCCGGCCCCGACCAGCGCGCCGACCAGGCTGTGAGTGGTAGAGATGGGCATTCCAACTCGGGTGGCAAGCAGGACGGTCAGGCCGGCGCCCAGCGCCACGGCTCCGACATACTGAGGGCTGCTCACTAAGGCGCTGTCAACGAGGCCCCGCCCGCTGAAGTTCTTCAGTAGTTGGCCGGCCAGGAACACTGCCGTCAGCGAACCCAAGAATGTGGAGAGCGTGGCCCACACCAAGGCCCCGCGGTAGTTGGCGGTGCCGCTACCGAACAGCGTTGCCACGCCTTTGAAATTGTCGTTGGCGCCGTTAGCGTAGGCCAAAGCAAGAACAACCAGAAACAGAATGGTCAACGTCATGGCTATTCCGACTCAGGTGTGATACATTCTTGGGCCAATGATGCCCACGTCCGCTCACTACATGTGGAGCCACAGGCAAAGCATGAGTAGCAACGGTGATGCTTCAGCCGGATGCGGACGTCGAGGCTTTCCCTGAGGGTGTCGCCCAGGTCGAACTGCTCGTCGTCGTCGACAAGCGTGCAGGCATAAACCCCACAGCGGCCATTCTTCTTGACGATCATCCGGCTGTAACTGCACATGTACTCGCCGCGCTGTGCGGCCGTTGTGTACGACGCCATGCGATTCAACAGTGGTTCGGTGCCGTTGGTCAGCACGAAGCACGGTCGATGCTCAAGCGCACAATCCAAGATGTCCATGAAATGAGGATTCACGAACGGTTCACCGCCGGTGAAAGAAAACTTCTCGACCCCCAGTTCAAGAGCCTCGTCGACAAAGGGCTTCGCGTCTTCGAGGGTGATGAACTGGATCCGATTGTCGCCCGGTTTGGATCCCTCCAGGCAGAACGGGCAAGACAGATTGCAGTTCGTCCCCGTGTGGAACCACAACTCCGTCAACGCTTGGCTTTCGATGTAGCCACGGGGCTGACCGCCGGGGGTAAAGAGCCAGCCTGGGTCGTTGGTCTTCTCACGCATTGAAAAACACCTCCCGATGGATACGTGTATAATGCACGCCGCGCCGTTCCAGCCACTGGCCCACCTCACGGACCATCGCATCGAGGCCACAGAGATAATAGTTCGTGCGCTTTCGACGCGGTATTTCACTGAGCAAATCGGTGACGCGGCCGTGGTGATGGGGCGGGGCCTCCTCCCGTGAAACGCACAGCCGGAAGGGACAGCGGTCGCGGAGGTAATCCAGCCCAACGGCATCTGCCAGGGAACGGACGCCATACAAGCAGATTGCCGGCTTTAGGTCGGGAAAACTCCGCAGCGCGCTCAGGAACGGGGCAATGCCGGTCCCCGTGGCGATCAGTACGCTCGGGTCACCCGGTTCGTCGCCATATCCCGGGCGAAACCATCCGAAGGGCGAGCTGAGTTCAATCTCGTCACCGGGGACGCGCGTGGCCAACCACTCGCTGACCGCGCCGCCGGGCATGCGGCGGATGACGAACCGGAGATACGGCTCCGTGTTATCCGACGACGCGCTGTAGGGGCGCGAGACGCCATTGGAATCAGAGATGGCAAAGCAGTTCCCCGGCTGAAAGTCCACGCCGTCACGTTCCAGGACGAGTTCAAAAACATCCTCGGACAGAACGTTGACCGCGCTGACCTTGGAGGTTGGCACGACAAAACCTCCTCGCCGCGGGTGCGGGAGGGGGACAGTCCCATTTTCCCTGCGGGAAAATCGGGACAGTCCCCGAGTTTCTCTCCGGCCGCCCCTTAACAACAATTGCCGCTGTCCGTGCAGGTGCCAGGGGACTGCGTCGTGGCATCGTACTCTTGCCCTTTGGTTTCTCGTGGGTGGCGGTGCTTCGGTCGGCTGCAATCGAACCGGGCGGCCGTCTCCAGCGGAACGGTCTCAAGCGGCTGGACATGCTCAAACTGACCCTCGTATGGCTCTTTCTGAAGCAATCGGAACGTCTTGTCGCACACGGCCATCCGTTGGCCGCGGCAGTAGACGTGGTCGTCGTCGTCTTCCACCTTCTTGAATGGTCCGCGATAGACGACGGCCTGGTTGCGATCCAGACACGGCCCCTGCTTACCTTTACGAGCGACAACCGTCAGGGAACGGATTTCGATGCCTTCCACCGTCCGCCACGGCTCCGACTCCCGCGCCGCGATCTCGATCCCGTAGAAGCCGGCCTCCTCAAAAGCCTTGAGGAAGTGGTCCTCGCGAAACGCCCCGGAGATACAACCGGACCATAGTTCGGGATCGTTCTGGAGGTGCTCCGGCACGTCTTCGTCGGCGACGATGTCACTGATTGCGACCCGGCCGCCGAGTTTCAAGACACGAAAGACCTCGGAAAAGAGCTGTCGCCGGTCTTCCGGGCGAACCAGGTTGAGCACGCAGTTCGAGACGACACAGTCGACCGAATCGTCGGGAATCATGGGACTCTCGTGCCGGAGGCGCTGCTCCACCCCACGCAAATCGAGCCAATCCTGAGGGGCCTCGATCTTGAGGCCGCGTGTTTCTCGAGCGAGCTGTTCCAGGTCCAACGCGAGATCCTGGATCAGCCCGTAGCGGAACTCGACGTTCGCGAAGCCGACACGGCCGGCCACCTTCTCGCGATAGCGGCGGGCCAGCCCGATCATCTCCCGATTACAGTCCACGCCGATCACTCGGCCTTTGGGTCCAACGACCTGAGAGAGGATGTAGCAGACCTTGCCCCCGCCGGAACCGAGGTCCAGAACAGTTTCCCCCTCGCGAACGTAGGGCGTGGGGTCACCGCAGCCGTAGTCCCGGTCCAGGATCTCTTGTGGAACGGCGTCGAGATATTCGCGACGGTATTGCACGGGACAGCACAACGCCGCCTCTTGCGATTGCGCCGCGACAGAGTAACGTTCGACGACGGACGCCTCGCGGTTGTTTCCGCTCGGCGTCGTTCTCGTTGTGGTCATGACTATTGTTCTCTCGTTTCTTGGTCTGTGGGAAATCGAATATGGTTGTCCGTGTGTTGGCTTGAATTGTCTCCGAACGAAACACCGCGATTACGCGGGCGGTCCCTAATGCACGGGTTCACTCTTGGGGTGAAGCAGCTTGGCGATCAGACCGGTCCAGCCCGTCTGATGCGACGCACCGATGCCACGTCCGTACAGCCGTTGGCGGTTGGTCTCATTATTGGAGAAGAGGAGTTCGGGTTCCCCTTCGCAATGGAATCCATAGTCGCCTAACTTCGGGTGATGCACGACGATCTTCGGCCTACCACTGCCCAGCCGGAGCGAGGGTTTGGCGCCGTTCTCGTGGCCCCACGACCACGTATTGCGAAACCAGATCTGGGGAACCACGTGCAGCACCGCATCTTCCGGCCCGCGGTTCCACGCCGTGATCCGCATCAGGATGTCTTCGGGATCGGCCTTGGCGTACTCCACAAACACGTCGAAGTAACAATCTTCATCGAACAGGCCGGTGTCGAGCAACTCGAACTCGGGTTGCTTTCTGTTGCGGCGGGCATTGACGTCGACAAGTTGCCCGTACGGAAATTCGCGTTGCGGGTACTTGTAGAGCATCTTGAGAAAGGTATGGGTCGGCGTGGCATCGAGGTAGTAATAAAGCTCCTTGACGTCCTCGCCGTGGTTCCCCTGGGAGTTCGTTAGCCCAAAGAGCCGCTCCTTGAGAAACGGATCGCGGCCGTTCCACAGAGCCAGGCCGAGACAAATGCGCTGCCGATGGTCGCTGAAACCGGCCAGGCCGTCTTCACCCCAGCGGTAGGCCCGGCTCCGGGCCATGTCGTGGGTAAAATACTCCCAGGCCTCACCGTCGTCGCTGTAGTCCTCACGAACGGTGCCCCACTGGCGCTCGCTGAGGTACGGCCCCCATTTTCGCCAAGGTTGCCGGCGTTGCCGAGCTTCTTCGAGTCTGCGCTGCTCTCGGTTCATCGTACGGGGCTGCCGCTCCTCTCGGGGCCTGCTGGGACGGTAAGATATCTTCTATCGTGTCCACGCAAGCCATTTCTGAAACAGCGATTTGACAAAGGGTGTCAGTCGCGACCGGTTGTAGAGGTCGCCGACCTTGCGAATGGCCTCGGCCTGCGTCGGGTACGGGTGGATCGTGTCGGCGATCTTCTTGAGACCTAATCCGTGGGTCATGGCCAGCGTGACCTCGGAAATCATATCTCCCGCGTTGGCCGCCACGATCGTAGCCCCCAGGATCTGGTCCGTTCCCTTCTTCACATGGATGCGGATGAATCCCTCGGTTTCCCCTTCGAGAATCGCGCGATCGACGTGATCCAGCTCCTGAGTGTACGTGTCGACGGCGATTCCTTGCTTTTCGGCCTCGTTGGGGTAGAGTCCCACGTGTGCAATCTCGGGCGACGTGTACGTGCACCAGGGGATCGTGAGGGCACTTACCTTGGCACGGCCCTTGAACAGGGCGTTGCGAATCACGATCCGGGCCATGAAGTCGGCGGCATGAGTGAACTTGTAGCGGGAGCAGACGTCGCCGGCGGCAAAGATCCGTGAATTGCTGGTCCGCAGCTTGTCGTCTACCTCGATGCCCGTCTTGCGATCGAAGTCGACGCCGGCGGCCTCGAGGTTCAGACTGCCCACATTCGGCGCACGCCCCACGGCAACGAGCAGCTTGTCCACCGGCTCGTCGTAGGTCTTTCCGTGCGACTGGAGGTACAAGCGGATCTGGGCACCGTCTTTGCGGACCTTGGTCTTTTGCCCGCAGCACAGCAGGCGCACGCCATCACGCAAGAGGGAGTCCTTCACGATCTCGGCGGCCTCGGGGTCCTCGCGGGGCAGAATGCCGTGGGTAGCCTCGACGAGAAACACCTCGGAGCCGAGGCGGGCAAAGGTCTGGGCAAGCTCGCATCCAACGGGACCGGCGCCCACGATCCCGATCCGGCTGGGAAGCTC
>JBDRTC010000242.1:0-23340 GCA_043824335.1 Planctomycetota bacterium
GCAACAACGGCCAACTCATCCTTTTTCTTCTCGTGGATCACCCGATACATCATCGGATTCCGCGGTTGAAAATAGAGATTCGCGTAATCCCATAGGCTCCGTCCTTCGGGTGTAGACTTCTCCTTCCGCCGACTGACGATAGAATCGTCGTAAATCGGAGTGAACGGGACTTGTTGACGGTCGACCTCGGCATGTGACAGAACTCCTCTCTGAACCATCGATGCCACGTTGTCGATGTGCGTGATGTAAAACAAATATCTGATGTCACTGGCTTTCATCGCTTTCACACCCTTTGTGACTGTGTCTGCTCTGCAGACAATTGGCTCTGGAACTGCTCATCGCGTGTCGGGGCCGGCCTGACCTACTGCCGCCCGTCATAGTCAGGCATCCGTCCCCTCCTCCGTGACTTCCATTTTGAAATGGACGGCATCGGCCGGGTTCGCCAGCCGGGGACTGTAAATGTGGGCCACTCGCGGAGTCTCGATCTCGACAACCCCCGGAACAACCACGTAGACCTTGGCCTTCTCGGGAAGAGTCACCCCGGCCGGCAACCGGACGCAGCCGTTCTCCACAACGCCTTCATAAGTGACGGTTTTCATGCTCCGTCCTCGCTCTTCAGACATGTTATCCGAGTAACGGACATCTAGTCCCCAATCCCTCACCCCTCGCCCCTCCCTACTTCCTCTCAAACTTCGGAATCACCGGCGGCGGGATCTCCCGCATGAGCCGCTCGATGATGTCCTCGTTGGTCATCCCTTCGGCCTGGGCCTGGAAGTTGGTGCTGATGCGGTGCCGGAGCACTGGGACGGCGATCTTCTTCACGTCGTCGATGGCCACCGAGTGCCGGGCCTCCATCGCCGCCAAGGCCTTCCCGCCCTGGATGAGAAACTGACCCGCCCGGGGACCCGCTCCCCAGTCGACCCAATCCTTGATGAACTGGGGCGAAGAAGGGTCTTTGGGCCGGGTGGCGCGGACCAGCCGGGCGACGTACTGAATGATGTACTGCGTGACCGCCACCGAGCCGACCAGCTTCTGGAGGCTGAGGATCGCTTTCCCGGAAAGGACCTTGCGAACCTCCACCTTCTCGCTCCGCGTGGTCGAGGCCAAAATCTGCTCCTCTTCGGCCGAGCTGGGGTAGTCGACCTTGATGTTGAACATGAAGCGGTCCAACTGCGCCTCGGGCAGCGGGTAGGTCCCCTCCTGCTCGATCGGGTTCTGCGTGGCGATGGTGAAGAACGGCTCGGGCAGGGGGTAGGTCGTCTGCCCCACGGTCACCTCCCGCTCCTGCATCGCCTGCAGCAGGGCCGCCTGCGTCTTCGGCGGCGTGCGGTTGATCTCGTCGGCCAGGAGGATGTTGGTGAAGATCGGACCCTCGACAAACCGGAACTCCCGCCGGCCGGCGTGCTCGTCCAGCACGTTCGTGCCGGTGATGTCCGAAGGCATCAAATCGGGGGTGAACTGGATCCGCTTGAACTGGATGTCGAGGATCCGCGCCAGCGTGCTGACCATCAGCGTCTTGGCCAACCCCGGCACGCCCACCAGCAGGCAGTGCCCCCGGGTGAAGACGGCGGCGAAAATCTGCTCGATCACCTCCGACTGACCGACGATCACCTTCTGCAACTCCTCCTGCATCAGCCGCCGGTGCTGACTGAAGTCGTGCAGGACCTCCCCGATGCTGCGAGTCTTGCCGCTCAATGTTTTTTCCTTGCGCTGGTACCGGTCTGTCGCGAGTCCCTATTATTGTATAGCCTTAGGGGCGGGATGCCCAATCCGGGAGGTCCTTTGCGTCCGATTTAACCTGGGAAATATAATATACTTATGACGAACAGGCGGTTGGTCCGTGCGAGGAGCCCCCGGATGCGACGAGCGGTTGTGGGCGTGGTCCTGGTGCTGGTTCTCTTTGGGGGGGTTGTTCCGCCAGTGCGGGCGGACGTCACGGCCGACCAGGTGCGCGAGGCGATCGACCGGGCCGTCGCCTATCTCAAGCGACAGCAACAGCCCGACGGCGCCTGGCCCGATTATCTGCCGTCGCGGGGCGGTCCGGTCGCCGCCTATCACGGAGGGGTGACCGCGCTCTCGACGCTGGCGCTGCTCAACGCGGGCGTGGAGCCCGACGACGACTGCATCCGTCGGGCGCTTAAGCACCTGCGGAAGATCAAGCCGGAGACCACCTACGTCACCTCGCTTCAAACGATGGTCTTCGCAAAGGCGACCCCGGAGATCGACCGTTTGCTCGTCGCCCGCAACGTCGCCTGGCTCGAAAGGGTCCAAATCACCGAGGGGGCGGCGCGTGGCGGCTGGGAATATGCGGATAACGGCAGGTGGCCCGACAACTCGAACTCGCAGTTCGCGCTTTTGGCCCTGCACGAGGCGGAACGGATCGGCGTCGGCGTGCAAGGCCAAACCTGGCGGCTCGCCAAGGCCTACTGGGAAAAGGGCCAGAACCCCGACGGCTCCTGGGGCTACCGCCTGGACCAACGATCCGGAAGGACCAGCGGGCTTCCCTCCGGCAGCATGACCTGCGCGGGCATCGCCTCCCTGGTGATCGCCTCCAACATGGTCCGCGGCACAAACGCCCAGACCGAAGGCGACCGGATCCGCTGCTGCCTGGAAAGCAAATCGGACGACAACCCCATCCGGCGCGGGCTCGAGTGGCTGGGAAGCCACTTTGCGGTGCGCAGTAACCCCTTCGGGGCAAAAGAGGGGAAGGTTTACCACCTTTATTACCTCTACGGCGTGGAACGCGTCGGACGGATGACCGCCCATCGGTTCCTCGGCAGTCACGATTGGTACCGCGAGGGCGCCGAGCACCTGTTGCGAATGAAGGGGGGCGCCGCGTCGGACCACTGGATCGGCATATTCAACGAGGAGAATACGCTGGTCGCAACCAGCTTTGCGCTTTTGTTCTTGTCGAAGGGACGCCGGCCCATCCTCCTGTCGAAGCTGAAACACGGCGGCGACGACGATTGGAACCGGCACCAGAGCGACGTGGGCAACCTCACCCGGTACGTGGAATCGCGGTGGAAGCGCGATCTGACCTGGCAGGTCGTCGACCTCAAGGCGGCCAAGGTGGAAGACCTCCTGGAGTCGCCCGTGCTCTACCTCTCGGGACGCAACAGCCCCCTGCCGGCGTCGGCAGCCGCCCAGGAACAGCTCGCCCGAAAGCTGCGGGATTACGTCGACCGGGGCGGCTTCCTCTGGGTCGAGGCCTACTCGAGCGGCGCCGAATTCGACCGGGCTTTCCGCGCGTTTCTCAACGAGCGCGTGTTCCCCGAGCCGGAGTACCGGCTGGCGCCCTTGCCGCCGGAGCACCCCATCTGGCGGACCGAAGAAGCCGTCGACGCGAAATACGTGAGGCCGCTTTGGGGAATCGAGTTCGGGTGCCGCACGAGCGTGGTCTATTTCCCGCCGGAGGCGCCGGGGCACGTGCGCCCCTCGCTCTCCTGCTTGTGGGAGCTGTCGCGCCGCGGACGCGAGGAGGAGTTCAGCCCGGAGGTTCGGGGTCGGGTCGACGCCGGGCTGTCGATCGGCATCAACGTGCTGGCCTACGCCACCAATCGGGAGCTGAAATTCAAGGACCCGGCCCGGCCCGAGCCGGTGAGCAGCCAAACCGGGGGTCCGGCGGGCCGAGGGCGGCTCTACGTGGCGAACCTTCGCCACGTGGGCGGGTGCGACGCGGCCCCCCGGGCGCTACTGACGCTTCTGGAGACGGCCGGGCGCGAGCTGAGCCTGCGGGTCGGCGTCGAGAAACGGGAGCTGAACATCACCGACCAGGCGCTGTTCGACTACCCGCTGGTCTTCATGCACGGCCGAAATGCCTTCCGCTTGACCGACGCCGAGCGGAAACAGCTACGGACCTACGTCGAGCGCGGGGGGGCGGTGTTTGCCAACGCCATCTGCGCAAGCCGCTCGTTCACCGAGGCGTTTCGCCGCGAGATCGAGGCGACTTTCCCGGACCAGCCGCTGGAGCCGGTCCCCAAGGACCATCCGCTCTTTACGGATACCTTCGGCGGCTTCGATCTCTCGACCGTCACCCGGCGCGACCCCCAGGCGAAGACCCGCAACGAGCCGCTTGAAGACATCCTCCGCCAGGTGTCGCCTGAACTGGAAGGCGTGCGGGTCGGGGATCGCTATGGCGTCCTCTTCTCCCGCTACGACCTGAGCTGCGCCCTGGAAAAGCGCGACTCGCTGGAATGCCAGGGCTACGTCCGCGCCGACGCCGCCCGAATCGGCATGAACGTTTTGCTGTATTCGCTTCAGGAGTAATACTCCCGTTGGTTCGGCAGTTGTACTGCCGAACCGCTTCCGGACCACCAGGGTGCGGCAGTACAACTGCCGCACCAACGGGGTTTTCGATCTGAATTCCCGGACACCCTCAACTACTCCAAGTCAGGTACCTCTTCAACAGACCGCCGTGACCAAACGCAAGAAACGCCGACAGCGACCGCCCGAACCCCAGCCGCCGCCGATGCGGGAGCCGGAACCGCCCGCCGACTGGAAGTGGTGGATCCTGGCCGCGGCGATTCCCCTGGTGCACTGTGCCTCCCGGCTAAACCTCGATTTCTGGTACGACGAGGCTTACACGCTCGACGTGTTTGTCTCCCAGCCCTGGCTCGCGATCGCCTGCGACTATTCGGCGCCGAACAACCACGTGCTCTATTCGCTGCTGTTGCGCCCGGTCTACCTCGTTTCCGAGTCGGAGTTCCTGCTGCGTCTCCCTTCGTTCGCGTGTACCGTGGGCACGCTGTGGCTGGTGTTTCGACTCACGCGCCGCTGGGCGGGACTCCCGGCCGGCTTGCTGGCGATGCTCTGGCTGGGGCTCACCCAGATGTTTCTCATCCACACGATGGAGGTCCGCGGTTACGGGCTGTCGATGTTTCTGGCCGCCTGGCTCGGCAACCTGGCGTTGGGAGAGGGGAGAGTGGAGAGGGGAGAGTGGAGAGTCGAGAGCCAAGACTTCTGGACTCTGGACTCTCGTCTCTCGACTCTGGACTATTGCCGCCGTCGGCGCGGCGTTCCTCTACGTGATGCCGAGCAACTTGTTGTTCTTTCTGCCCCTGGCCGCGGCCGCCGTGGTCTGGACGGCCGTGCGCGACCGCGACGTGCGATCGGTCCTGAGGGAAGCGCTGGGCTGGAGCGGCGCGTTTCTCCTCGCGGGTCTCGTGTATCTGCCGATCGCCGGGCAAGTTCTCGACGCGGGGAAAGGAGCGGCGTCGGCGTCGATCCCGTCGCTCTTGTCCTTGACATTCGGCGTCTTCTCCGCCGCGACCCGGGACTGGCTCTTGGTTCTTCCCCTGGCGGCGCTGGGCCTGGCCTGGTGGGTGCGGGAAGCACTCCGCCAGCCGTCGCGGAAGCAGGCGGCACTTCCGCTACTGACGGCGGCCATGCTCGTCGGGCCGTTTTTGGTGACGGGCCTTTTGGGAATTCTCCCTTTCGTGCGCAACTACTGCCCCGTGCTGCCGTTTCTCGCCGTCGCGATGGGGTGGCTGGTGGCCGAGCTGCTCGGGGCGGCCGGCCGGGTCGTGCCCGTCTTCCGGTTCGACCCGGCCAAGGCGTCGATCGGCATGGTTCTCCTGGCGTGCGTGGCCGTTCCGAGAATCTGGACGTATCCCGCCCGGCTCGCCGAGCACCGCCGCACTGAGTTCGCCCAGGACGGCTACTTCAACTACTATGCGGCCAACTTCCACCCTTCGGAAGTCGTTGCTTACATCGAGCGGCTGATCGGCCCGAGCCAGCGCTACGCAATCTGCTTTGCCAAGGACGATCATTTTCCGCTTTCGCACTACTTCCGGCGGGCGGGGCTGCCGCTGGAGCAGACCGGGGAAATCGCGTCGCCCGAACCGGCCACGGTCGTCTATCTCATCGCGCCCGCGATTGCCGACTACGAAGCGCTTTCTGCAAAGAGCGGTCTTCCGGCCGAGGTCATTCGCGAGCTTTCGCCGCTCAAGGATTTTGGCTACTATCGGCTCTATCGATATCAAGCGCAGTAACATTTCAGCCGTTTGAGGCCACACTACAATACGCGCGCACAACCTCGGTCCCAAGCTCCGCTTGGGACCGGACTTCCGCCAACTTCTGTCTTGCCGAGTCGCCCAAGGGGACGAAGCAATACTGCGAAGAGGGAGTGTTCCCAAGCGGAGCTTGGGAACAAGTGGAACCCGCCATTTTTCAGAACTCCAGTGAGACGTACGGTTGCCCGATGGGCCAATCTACCGACAAACCGATCCTTTGGGAAAATCAGCGATGGCTGGTGATCGGGCTGGTGGTTTTGACGCTCCTCGTGCGGGGCAGGGTGCTCGCCTTTTCCTCCGGCTCGCTGGCCAAAGATCCGGACGGATACCGCACCCTGGCCGAGAACCTGCTCGATCATGGCGTTCTTGGAGACGACCGGCTCCCCACCGCCTATCGGCCGCCGTTGTATCCGCTCGTGCTCACGGTTTGCGTGGCTTTCGGCCCGTGGACGGGCGCGGCCGTCGCGCTCGTGCACCTGGCGATGGGACTGGCCACCGTCTGGCTGGTTTACCGGTTGGGACGGCGTTGGGGATTGGGCCACTACGCGCTCTTGGCGGCCGCGCTGGTGGCGTGCGACCCGATCCTGCTGGTTCAATCGACCCTGGTGATGACCGAGACGGCGGCCACGCTCTTGGCCGTGGTGTCGCTCGTTGCTCTCACGTCGGCCTCGCAGCGCCCTTCTCCACGTGGGGCGATGACCGCCGGCGCATGTCTGGCGTTGGCCACCTTGTGCCGGGCGACGTTCCTTCCCTGGATGGTCGTCGCGGCGCTGGTTTTGCCCGCGCTGGAGCGGACGTGGACCGGACGGCTGAAGCTCTTCGGCGCGTTCGCGGCCGCCGCGGCCGTGGTGGTAATGCCCTGGGTCGTGCGGAACCAAATCCAGTTTGGCCGCCCCGTCGTGGCCACGACCCATGGCGGATTCACCCTCCTTTTGGCCAATAACCCCAGCTTCTACGACTACCTTCGCACCGGCCGGTGGGGCACGGTCTGGGACGCGGACGCGTTCAACCAGGCGTGGGCCGCTCGGGCGACCCGGACCACACCGGCCGACGAGCTCGAGAACGACCGGCTTGCCTACGCCGAGGCCCGCGAGAACATCCGCCGCCAGCCGGGGATGTTCGTCTACTCCTGTTTCGTTCGCGCGGGGCGCCTTTGGTCGCCGCTGCCGCACCAGATCGACGCGGGCGAAGGAGCGATCGGGCGATGGTCGCGATACGCGGTCGGCCTGTGGTATCTCGCCGAGTTCGCGGTCGCGGCGATCGGCGTCTTTGCGGTGTCTCGAAGGACAGGCCGCAGGACCTCGTGTCCTTCGATCTTGGGCGCCGGGTGCCTGGGGCAAAGCGAAGCGGTGCCCCAGTCTACGCGTCCTGGGGCTTCGCTGCGCTCAGCCACCAGCCACCCAAAAAGTCGAGTGTCACGAGACACTAGTCAATCTTGGCAACCTGCGTGGTTTTGGGGCTTTTTGTTGGCCGCCTGTTTCACGGCGGTTCACGCCCTCTACTGGAGCAACTTGCGGATGCGGGCCCCGCTGATGCCCATCGTCGCACTGGCGGTCGGAGCAGGGGTGGCGTGGATTCTGGGTGGGTCCAATAGACGCAAATAACCTGCGGGTGTCCGGGAATTCCGATCGACAACCCCTGTTGGTGCGACAGTTGTACTGCCGCACCCTGGTGGCCCGGAGGAGGTGCGGAAGAGGTTCGGCAGTACAACTGCCGAACCAACGGGAGGCGGTGGGTGCGGGTGTGGCATGGATCCTGGGAGGACCGGAAAGACGCAAATGGTTTTCTGGAAAGCGCTTGCGCCGTTAATCCGGCCGCCGAACCCGCCTTGATCCGGTTGGCCTCGGCTCCTATAATCTGGCCCGCTATGGGATGGGGTTCCCTTTGCGTGGGGAGTCTTATTACCTCGTCTTAGGATTTCTTGCCGGCGCCGCTCTAGCCAGGTGGCCCCGGCAGAGCACGGATGCCAGACTGCTGAAACGCCGCTTAAGGAAGGAACCAGGCGACTTGCGGCGTCGTGCGACGCTTTGGTTGCGCGCCGGGGCTCGGGGTACGCCGCCACTTTCGCTCGCGATTCTCGCGGTGGTTTGGAGCTTGGCCGCGTGGTCGATTCATCCTGGGCTCGCGCAGACGGATCCGTCCGCCCCGGGCGGACGCGTGCGCCACGCCCAGCACACCCAGTTGGAGCCCCCCGCGCCAGCCGCCAATCCGGCGCCGGCCGGAACACGGCGAATCCGCGTCTACACGCGCAGCGACGTTCCCATTCAGTTCGAGTGGCGCCGCGACCCGCAATCGAACCAGTGGATTGCCGTGATCGAGCAGGGAGTGAACCTGATCGTGGAAGGGCTCCAAGGGGCCGAATCGGTGGCGGCCGGAATGTCTCAAATCGGCGTCGACCCCGGCGAGTTCTCGTTGATCGACATCTCCACCGATCGGCTGGTCATCTGGGCCAGCGGCATCGAGGAGCCCGATCTCAGCGGCGAGAGGCCCTTGCCCGACAACGTCCCCCTGGAGATCTACATGGAAGGCAACATCGTCTTCCGGGAAGGGGAGCGAGAGGTCTACGCCAATCAGATGTACTACGACGTGAACAACCGGATCGGCATCGTGCTCGACGCCGAGCTGCTCACGCCGGTGCCCGACTACGAGGGGCTCCTGCGGATCAAAAGCGACGTGCTCCAGCAGGTCGGCCCCGACCAGTTCCTCGCCCGAAACTCGTTCATCACCTCCAGCCGGATGGGCCGGCCCGGCTATCGTATCCAAACGGCCGACGCCTACCTGGAAGACCGCCAGTGGCCCGCCGTCGATCCGTGGACCGGCGAGCCGGTCGTCGAGCACCAGCGGCTGGCCACGGGGCGGAACAACCTCCTCTACCTGGGCCGGGTTCCCGTCTTCTACTGGCCGTTTTTGGCGACCGACCTGGAGGAGCCGTCGTTCTACGTCCGCCGCGCCCGGCTTAAGAACGACAACGTCTTCGGAACCCAACTCTTGACCGACTGGGACGCCTACCAGCTCTTCGGCACCCGCAATCGGCCCGAGGGAACCGACTGGGACATCAGCTTCGACTACCTCAGCGACCGCGGCTTCGGCCACGGCACCACGTTCACCTACGGGCGCGACGGTTTTCTCGGGGTCCCCGGCCCCGCCTCGGGCCTGTTGGACTTCTGGGGCATCCAGGACGAGGGCGTCGACAACCTCGGACGCATACGCCGCAACGTGCTGCCCGAGAAAGACTACCGCTGGCGGCTCTTCTGGCGGCACCGGCAGGAGTTGCCCGGCGATTTTCAGCTCTCGGCCGAGGCCGGCTGGATCGCCGACCGGAACTTCCTCGAGCAATACTACGAACGGGAATGGGACGAGCTGAAGGACCAGACCACGGGCGTCGAGCTGAAGCGCAGCCGCGACAACACCTCCTGGAGCGTCACCGCCGATTACCGGATCAACAGCTTCTTCACGCAAACCGATTGGCTCCCCCGGGCCGATCATTTCTGGCTCGGGCAACCGCTCTTCGACCGGTTCACCTGGTACGAGCACACCAACGTCGGTTATGCCCGGTTCGGCACGGCCAGCATGCCGGAAGACCCCACCGCCTTCAGCTACCTCCCCTGGGAAACGTCGCCCGGCGGCGCCCCGTTGAGCGTGCGCGGCGAGCGATTCGCCACGCGCCAGGAAATCGATCTGCCGCTCTTGCTGGGGCCGGTCAAGGTGGTGCCGTATGCCCTGGGGGAGTTCGCCCATTGGGGTGAAGACCGCACAGGCAACGACCTCCAGCGTTTCTACGGGCAGACGGGCGTTCGCGCGAGCCTGCCGATCTGGAAGGTCAACCCGGCCGTCCAGAGCGACCTGTTGAACCTCAACGGGCTGGCGCACAAGGTGGTCTTCGACGTCGACCTTTCCTGGTCCGACGCCGACCGCAACCTCGACGAGCTGCCCCTCTACGATCCGTTGGACGACGACTCGATCGAGGCCTTTCGCCGCCGCTTCACCACCACCACGTTCGGCGGCGCCGTGCCGCCCCGCTTCGACGAGCGGTTCTACGCCCTGCGGTCGGGCCTGGCCGGCTGGGTCACCTCGCCTGTAACCGAGATCGCCGACGATCTGCTCGCCCTGCGCCTCGGCGCCCGCCAACGCTGGCAAACCAAGCGGGGGTATCCCGGCCGGGAGCGGATCATCGATTGGATCGAGCTTGATACCCACGCCGTCCTCTTCCCCGAGGAAGACCGCGACAACTTCGGCCGCACCCTGGGGCTGGTCGACTACAACTTCCGCTGGCACGTGGGCGACCGGCTCACGCTGCTCTCCGAGGGGGCTTTTGATTTCTTCGACGACGGCCAGCAAACCGTCACCCTGGGCGGGTTCCTCAACCGGCCCCCACGCGGAAGCCTCTATGCCGGCATCCACCTGCTCGAAGGGCCCTTCTCCGCCAGCGTGCTCTCCCTCTCCTACAGCTACCGGATGAGCGACAAGTGGGTCTCCTCGTTCGGTACCTCGGTCGACCTGGGCGACGACGGCAACATCGGGCAGCACCTGGCCGTCACCCGGGTGGGGGAGTCGTTGTTGATTAGCGCCGGCCTGAACGTCGACGCCAGCCGCGGCAACGTCGGGCTGCATTTTGCCATCGAGCCCCGCTTCCTCCCCAAAACCCGACTCGGCAAAGCCGGCGGCGCCCAGATCCCCGTGGCCGGGGCGTATGGGTTAGAATGAAGAGGGAGAAATGTAGAATGATGAATGATGAATGATGAATGACGGGTCGGGTATGGTGGGGGAAAACGAAACTCGGCGAGGGCGCTCTTGGGCCAGGAAGTTCCGCGATGCGTTTCGCGGGGTTGGGCTGGGTGTGCGCGGGCAGAGCAGCTTTCTCGTTCACTTTCTCGTTGCCGCGGCGGTGATCGTGGCGGCGGCGGTGATGCGGGTGAGCGTGATCGAGTGGTGCATTCTGTTCCTCTCGATCGGCGTCGTGCTCGCCGCCGAGATGTTCAATAGCGCCCTCGAATCGATGGCCAAGGCCATCACCGACAAGCACCACCCCCGCCTGGCCGACGCGCTGGACGTCGGCAGCGCCGCCGTCCTCGTCGCCGCAATCGGCGCGGTCGTCGTCGGCTCGCTCCTCTTCCTCCACCGCCTCGGAACCCTCGCCGGCTGGTGGTAATAACGTCCCGTCGCCACCGAATCGTAGGGTGGGTCAAGCGCAGCGAGACCCACGCGCCACTTTGCAGCAATTCCGGCGAATACCCTTCCACAGTCCGAAGCGCAGGCGCCGGACTGTGCTTCGCGCCCTTTTATAGGCGATTGCCGGCTCGTTGCAGGCGGCGTACGATGAAAGGAGTCGGCTCGCTCGGCCGGCGAAGCAAGAAGGCAAATATTTGTCCGATTGGTCTCCGCATGATTCTCTTCGACGGCGAGACGGACTGCTATCAGCCTCGGCCCGTGGCGTTCTTTCGGCCTCGGCGAATCATCCTGGCCAAGGGAAGCTGCACCACGGCCGAGCGGCGCGCGCTGGTGGAAAAAGTCTGCGGCGTCTATCCCGGGGCGCAAGTCGTCGACGATCCGGACACGCCGCACAACAAGATCGACCTGGGCCGGCGGGCTCTCGTCGATCGGCACAACCTCGGCAAGGAACCTCCGCGGCGCGCGTGCGGCGACGGCCGGGCCCGGTTCCCCCAGGCGACCCGGCTTGAAGCCTATCGGCTCCTGATTGATACTATCCGGCGGGTTCGGCCCGAGCTGGAAATCGGGCTCTGCCTGGAAGACCCCACGACGTTCGAGCGGCTGAAGATCGAGGAGAACGTCGGCCGCTGCAATTGTGTGCTTTAGGGACAGCCGAGAGATTACGCGGGGACTGTCCCGATTTTCCCGCAGGGAAAATGGGACTGTCCCCCTCCCAAACCGGCATAAAGAAACCGGAGTAAGCGTCGCTTCGCCCCATGAGCAATCACGAAGATTACAGGCAAGCCGCCGCCTGGCTCCGGGAGGCCGGTTCCGCCGTGGCGTTTACCGGGGCGGGGATCAGCACCGAGAGCGGGATTCCCGATTTCCGGTCGCCCGGGGGAGTGTGGTCGAAGACCCAGCCGGTCTTGTACGACGATTTCCTGGCCAGCGCCGAGGCGCGTCGCGAGTACTGGCGTCAGAAGTGCGAGTCTCACGGGGATTTCGCCGCCGCGGAGCCGAACGCGGGCCACCGCGTGCTGGCACGGTGGGAAGAGAGCGGGTTGCTCTGGGGAGTGATCACCCAAAACATCGACGGTTTGCACCAGGAGGCCGGAAACCGCAACGTGCTCGAGCTGCACGGCACGAATCGGGCGACCGCGTGCTCCACGAGTCGATCGGCAAGACACTGGCGGGCATCGATCGATTCGTCAGAGCAGGGCCCCGCTGACGGCGGCGGCGTTGGCGGCCCGGTTGGCGGACTGCCGGTCGAGGAAGCCCAACAGCTTCCGGGAGCGGACCGGGTGCTGAAGCTTGCGCACCGCCTTGGCTTCGATTTGGCGGACGCGTTCCCGGGTGACGGAGAAGATGCGGCCCACTTCTTCGAGCGTGTAGGTGTAGCCGTCGGCCAGGCCGTAGCGCAGCCGGATGATCTCCCGCTCGCGGTAGTTTAGCGCGGCCAGCACGTCGGCGATCCGGCTCTTGAGCGAGTCCTGGTTCATCTCGTAGAGCGGGTCGTCCTCGCGATAGTCTTCCAGGAACTCGCCGAAGTAGCTGTCGTCGTGGTCGCCGACGGGCTGGTCCAACGAGAGCGGCTGCCGGCTCATCTGCAGCACGCAACTGGTCTCGTCGACCGACAACCCGGCCGCCCGGGCGGTCTCTTCCAGGCTCGGCTCGCAGCCGTTCTCCTGGATCAGGTTGCGGGTGACGCAGCGGACGCGGCTCATCGTCTCGATCATGTGGACCGGCACGCGGATCGTGCGGCTCTGATCGGCGATGGCGCGGGTGATCGCCTGGCGGATCCACCAGGTGGCGTACGTGGAGAACTTGTAGCCTCGGGCGTGCTCGAACTTGTCGACCGCCCGCATCAACCCCGTGTTCCCCTCCTGGATCAAGTCGAGGAAGCTCAGCCCGCGGTTCCGATAACGCTTGGCGATGGAAACGACCAATCGCAAGTTGCCGGCCGAGAGATTCCGCTTGGCGGCGTCGTACTCTTCCTGAAGCTTGACTATATTGGCCACGCGCCGCCGGAGCGTGGAGGGGGTTTCCAGGGTGATCCGCATCAAGTAGTGCAGTTCGCCGCGAAGCTCCGCCACGCGGTCGGCGGCCGCCCGGCTCCGGCCGAGCGGGCGCAGCTCCTCCATCAGCCGGTCCATGCGCTGGGAGATCTCTCTCAGTTCTGCCAAGGGGGGATGCAGTCGCGGGGTTCGAAGGCCCACCTCTTCGATCAAGCGGACCGCCTTGTTGCGCCGGCAGACCAGCCGTCGCCAGGCCTCGCGCCGCTGGCGCTTGGGGCGACTCTTGCTGATGGCCACGCGAAAGTCGGCCTGGTTCCGCTGGAGCAGATCGCGCAACGTGTTGAGATTGGGCTCCAAGAGCCCCTTGATGTGCCGCTTTGCCCGCACGTTGGTGACCGAGACCTCCACCGTGCGATCCAATCGCAGGCGGCCGTCGCAAATCTTCTCCAACAGGCTGATCGCCGCCTGCAAAACGTAATCGGTGGCCAGCACGTTGTGGCGGAAACACGAGCGCCAGCGTTCGATGCGTTTGGCCGCGGCGATTTCCTCGCATCGCGTGAGCAGCGGAATCTCGCCCATCTGCATCAGGTAAATCCGCACCGGATCGTCGATATGGCTATCGGTTCCGGTCACGGTCAAGTTGACCTCGTCGACCAATTCCTCGTGGCCGGCGAGTTGTTCCTCCCCGACCACGGGCCGCTCTTCCGGGAGCAGCGTTCGCCGCTTCGCCTCCGATCCGACGCCTTTGGTCTTCCCATTACCGTCGGTCCGACCGTTGCGGCCGGAGTTACCGTTGATCTTTCGGGACGCTGCCTTGCGGCGGGCGGCCTTCTTCGGGGCGGACTTGCGGGTGGTTCTAGACAACGTGCAATCCTCGATACACAAGTGGAATCAGGGAGGGCCAAACCGCGGATCAAGCGTTCGACGAGAAACGCACATCGAATGCCAAATCCGCCGAGGATTGGATTGCTGTATGCAACTCAAGAAAGCACAACAACTTCGGCTGATCGGAGGGAGGGCGCAAGTAGCATGACGATGGATGCATGTTGCTTGTTGGCATCAGTCCAAGGCTGGTGACGTCGTATCAACGAATCAGCGGCACGGCTCGCATGGCCAAGTCGCGTGATGCTGCCAGGCGGGGCAGGCCGTCGATTTCTTCCCAGTCCACTTATTCGCTGAAGACCACATAATCTGCGCGCATCCTTCACGGTACCATAACCCCCAAATCTGTCAACGGGGGTAAATAGGTAAAATCGGGAAAAAATATAGCGAGCCTGCGGAGGCGTCCATCGAACCGTTCCGGGACCATTACTTCGGGGGGCTCGGGAGTTTGGGGCTGTTAGGCTGCCAGACTCACTCGCGGAACGCCCTTTGCCGGTACAGCGGCATGTAGCGGTAGTAGACCTCGAGGGTCATGATGGCCACGGCCGTGTTGTAGAGCCGGCCGCCCGTCTCGCCGTGGCCCCCCGCAAAGTACCAACTGCCCGATTCGGTACCCTGGTTCGACTGGGTGGCAACGAGATAGTCGCGCATCTTGGGGTTCCACTTCTCCCACTCGGGGCCTCCCCAATGACGCATGACTTGCGTGGCGTAGTAGTTGTAGTACATGTTGTCTTCCGACGGGCCCCACTCGCTCAGATAGGAGACCCCAACGCGCAGCCCCGGATTGCTCCGCCTCCAGCCGGTGTACATGCGCGAGAGGAGCCCGATGGCGGTCGTCGTGTTGCGGGGGTCGGTCGTCATGTACCCGTATCGGGCGCCGTCTTCACAGGAAACGCTGTCGAGGAACCGGCAGGCGAGAAAGACGTTCGGCGAGCGCACGTGGAGATTGGCCATCTCGCCGCTTTTCAGGGCCATCAACTGCCAGCCGGTCACGGTCGTGTCGCCGGGCGACCCGGGCGTGTAACGCCAGCCGCCGCCGCGCTTGTCCTGGGCGTAGTCGATGAAGTCCAATGCCTGCTGGGCGATGTCCTTGAGCCCGGGATCACCGGTCATCGCGTAGCCCTCGCACAGCACGATCGCCGAGAGCCCCTGGGCGTACATCGTCCCTTCCTGCAAGTCCGCTCCGCCGGGTGTGACGAGCGCGCGGCTCTTCAAGTAGTAGAGGCCCCGCTGGACCGTGTCCTGGTAGTCGCCGCCGAGGTGCGTGTATCCGGCCCCGAGAAACGGGGCCAGGGCGATCGCGGTGGCGCCGGTCGTGCTGGCCACGGTGCCGGGATTTCGGCAGAAGCCGCTTTGGCGGCCCTTGTTGTGGTCGAAGTTCCAGCTCCCGTCGTCGCGCTGATAGGTGAAGAGCCAGCGGAGCCCCCGCTCCACAGCCTCCTCGCTCTCGCCGTTCCCGCCACCCTCGTTGACGAGCCGCGCCCGGGCTTCGCCGCCGCGACCTTCGAGCCCTCCGCCAACGGGCGCGTCGCCCGCGAGAGATAGCTCGATCGGGGCCGACGGCTCCAGCCCGATGCCGGAACCCGGCGCGCCGTCCGGCCCGAACGGCTCCTCTGGCGGAACGGCGACCTCGGGCAGGTTGCGATGCTCGTCGCTCCGGATTCCCTCGGCGATCGCCCACTCGGGACTGGGAATCTGGATTTCCCAATCGAGTTCCTCAAGCGGGTCCTCCGGCTTGCCTGCGGGCGTAACGACCAGACTCGTGCCGACCGGCCCGGGGCGGACCGCCTCGGCAATCAGGCCCAGGATCAAGAGGAGCGTGGCGTGGAAAACACAACTGACCAGGCAACTCGAGGCCTGTCGGCTGAAGAGGAACTCCCGCCAACGGCGACGGCCCTCCGCGTCGGGCTCCTCCGTGTTCAGTTCCGGCGGGCGTGCCGCACGGCTCGGTTCCGAAATCCTTGGAGGGGCAACCGGCGCAAACGGGACCACCCGAGTTGCCGCTTTGGGCGAGTCACCGCCTCCGGATTCGTCCGCCCGCGCGGGACCGTTTTCGCTCTTCACGCCCGCCGCTGGCACGCCGGTTGGGCTGTCCGGACCGCCAGCCGGGTCGGACGAGCCAAGCGATAGCGACGGGCGCTCGGGCACAGCGGCGCCTCCGGCGTGCGAGGACGCGAAATTGGCGTAATTCCGGAAAACTAGGGCACTTATACCAATTATAAGTCGCGGGAAGAGGAGGTAAAGCACGGCCTTTGCCGTGTGCCGGGGGAGGAATTTCCGTGTGCCAGGGGAGGAAGTCGTCGCAGCCTACTCCCATATGCAAGCATTCATCCAGCCCGCCGGCAACACCTCGTGACGACGCTTTGCGTCGTCACGGACTCTCGGACGCTTCGCGTCGCTCCATCGGCGTAATGCTTTGTGACACAGGTGGTTAAGCCTGTTTGACGCAAAGCGTCGCAAGCGGGCGTTCCCACGCGGAAGCGTGGGAACGAGGGTGCGTCTCACCGCGCGATCATCGCTTGCCCGAGGAGCTTCCTCCGGTCAGAGCCAAAGTTGCCCGACCAGGAGGACGATGAGCCGCTTGGGGCCGTGGACCCCCAGGATGAGGATTTTTTCGATGTCGGCCGTGCGGCTTGGGCCGGTGATGAAGACGAACTCGCCGCGAAGCGCCGGATCGGCCGTCCGAGGGCCTAACTCATCCCATGCGGCCGGCAGGTGCTCGAAGAGCCGATCGGCCCAGGCCAGCACGATCGAGACCGGCGGCAGATAGCACATCAGCCGCTCGTACTGGGTCGCGCAGGCGATCACGGCCGTGCCCGTGTCGGCCAACAGGCAGTCGGCGGCCATCACCGAAGCCGACCACGCGGCCATCGTTCGCCGATCCGGCTCGTCTGTTCCCCAATCGAGCCGGTCCGGGGGCGTCTCAGACGTCAGCTCGCGGATGAGCGGGTGATCGACCGCGCCGATCGTGGTCTGGTCGAGCTGGCCCACGAGCTCGGCGAACTTCGCCCGGGCTTCCTCCATCGACCGGCACCGGTAGACCTCCCCGGTGACGGCCTCGATCTCCCGGACGAATCGCCCGGCCATTTCGTCGGTGGTCGGATTCTCGCGCGGCCACACCTCGGGAACCGGTGGGCGGTCCAGCGGCGGATCGCCCTCAAGCGCCGTACGGATGCGGCCCAGTATGTTCTCACGACTGCTCATCGCCGGGGCTCGTTTTCGTGTCGGGATTTTTTGGAGTGGGAGTGGGAGGGGGAGTTGGAGCGTCTGGTTTGAGCTGGGCGCCGTTGGCCCGCCACCAGTCTCGGAACGCCGGACGGCCGGGCACCTGGGGCAACTCGCGTCCGCGGGTCCAGGCGCCCAACTGCCCGAAATGCCAGGGCAGGTACTTGGCTATGCGCACGCCCAGACGCACCGCGGCCATGGCCATCCGGTAGCGCCTCGGGCCGCTCATCGCCCAGCTCCACGCCTGCCAGGTCACTCGCTGCGATAACGATCGCGCGGGCGAGGGCTCGTTGACCGCCCGGTGCCGCAGGTGGACCAGCTCGTGCGGGATGTCGATCTTCACAGGGCAGACCTCGGCGCAGTAGCCGCAGAGCGAGGAAGCGAAGGGGAGCGTGCCGGCCTTGTCGAGTCCGACCAGATTCGGGGTGATGACCGAGCCGATCGGGCCCGGGTAGACCCAGCCGTAGGCCCAGCCGCCCACGCGGCGATAGACCGGGCAGGCGTTCAGGCACGAGCCGCAACGGATGCAGGCCAACGACGCCCGGCAGTGCCGATCGGCCAGCAGGTTGGTCCGCCCGTTGTCGAGGATGATCAGGTACAGTTTTTTCCCGGGCGTGGCCCCGTGGATCAGGTGGGTGTAGGTGGTCAGTTTCTGACTGGTTCCGCTTCGGCCCAGGAGGTTGAGGAAGATGGGCAAATGCTCGATGCTGGGGATGACTTTCTCGATGCCCATCAGGGCGACGTGGATCGGCGGGGCCGAGGTCGAGAGGCCGGCGTTCCCCTCGTTTTCGATGATCGTGAACGTGCCCGTGTCGGCCATGGCAAAGTTGACGCCCGACATGCCCATATCGGCCGTGATGAAGTCTTCGCGGAGGTGGCGTCGGGCGATGTCGGTGAGCTTCTGGTGTTCGGCGGTGAACGGCTCGCCCAGCTTTTCCTCGAACAGCTTTCCCACGTCTTCCGCGGAGAGGTGCAGGGCGGGGGTCACAATGTGCGTGGGCCGCTGGCCCGCAAGCTGCACGAGGTACTCGCCCAGGTCGGTTTCGACGGCCCGGAAGCCGGCCGCTTCGAGCTTGTAGTTCAGCTCCAGCTCCTCGCTGACCATCGACTTGGCTTTGACTACGGTCTTGACGCCATGCCGCCGGGCGATGTCGATCACGTGCCGATTGGCCTCTTCGGCGTTTTCGGCGTAGAGGACGGTGGCCCCCCGGGCCGTGATGTTGCGCTCGAACTCGACCAGGAGCTTATCCAGGTTGGCGATCGCGTAGCTCTTGATGCGGTGGGCGGCCTCGCGCCACGCTTCCCATTGGGGGATCGAGGCGGCCGTTTCCCGGTTCTGCTTGGTCGACCGCTGGGCCGACTCGCCCAAGGCCGTGAACTCGCCCGGCTCGTAGAGTCCGGCCGTCTTGTCCTTGAGGAACGGGGCCCCTTCGAGATCGATGTTTTCGTCGGACATGGTGAGGAGAATCTGGTTGGTGGTTATGTCGAGTTCGCTTCCGCAACCAACACTTCCGCAAGGTGCATCGCCCGAATGTGTTTCATGGCCGGATCGCGTTGGAGGATGCCGTGGATGTGCATCAGGCAGCTTATGTCGGGGGAAACGACCACGTCGGCCCCGGTTTTAAGGATGTTCTCCGCCTTGGTGCGTCCCATGGCCAGCGAGGTGCCGGGCATCTTCACGCTGAACGTGCCGCCGAATCCGCAGCAGTCTTCCATGTCGGGCAGCTCGCAATAGGTGACGCCCCGGACGTTCTCCAGCAGCCTAAGCGGCGGATCGACCACGCCCAGCTCCCGCCGCGTATGGCAGCCGACGTGCATCGTGACCTTATGGGGGAAATGGGCCCCGGTGTCGGTCACGCCCATCGCTTCCACGAGAAACTCGGAAAGCTCGAACACGCGCCGGCCCACTTCCGCGATCCGTTCGTCGGAGTCGACGTGGGCGAAGAACACCCGGCACATCGCCGCGCAGGAGCCCGACGGGCAGACGATCCAGCGATGCTCGGCGAACGTGCGCAGGCACTGGTGGACCACCCGCCGGGCCTCTTCCCAGTAGCCCGAGTTGAAGGCCGGCTGGCCACAGCACGTTTGCCCCTCAGGATACACCAGGGGCACGCCCAGGCGAGTGAGCAGCCGGGCCGTCGCCTCGCCCACCTGGGGATAGAACTGATCGATGTAGCAGGGGATGAACAGGGCGACCGGCTCGCCGGGCTCGTATTTCGGGTAGTCCCACTGGGGTGGTGAACTCTGCTTCAGTGAGATCATCGGCTGATGGCCCTGCGAGTGGGGATTTGACGATTGCACAACCGGGGGGAAACGATCCGTTTAGCGGCAACGACTGTGTTTATAGCGTTCCCTGCGTCCGTTGGCCAGCCGGGGCGAGAGGATGGGCGCGGTCGTTGACAGGAAACAACCCGGCGCGATAGCATCGCCGCTGCCGCCGCCCCATGCAAAGCCAACCGGGATTCCAGTTGCCATGAAAATCACCCGAGTCGAGCCGTTCATCCTCCACGTGCCGGTGACCGGCAGCGGGATTTCCGACAGCACTTTTTCGGTCACGCACTGGGGGGCCCCGGGAGTGATCCTTCACACCGACGCAGGGATCCGGGGCTACGGCCACACGGGCACCACGGGATACCTGGCCACCGACCGGCTGATCCGCGACTCGATCGCCCACTGTTTCGGCCCGCTCCTGGAAGGCGAAGATCCGCGGGACGTTCGGGCCCTGTGGCACAAGCTCTACGCATTTCCGGCGGTCCGTTGGGTCGGCAGGGCGGGCATCACGCAGTTGGCCCTGGCCGCGGTCGACGTCGCCTTGTGGGACCTCAAGGCCAAGGCCGCGGAAATGCCGCTTTGGAAACTGCTTGGCGGAAGCGAGTCGAAGCAGGTCGAGGCCTACAACACCGACGGCGGCTGGCTCAACTGGTCGAAGACGCAACTGGTCGACTCGGCCCGGGCCTTGGTCGAGGCCGGATTCCGCGGCGTGAAGATCAAGATCGGAAGCCCCGATCCCTACGACGACCTCGACCGGATCGAGGCGGTTCGCAATGCCATCGGGCCGCGGGTGAACCTGATGGTCGACGCCAACGGCGCCTGGGACCTGCCCACGGCCGTGAAGTTCGGGCGGCGTTTTTCCGACTACGACCTCGACTGGTTCGAGGAGCCGCTGGTGTTCGACGACGTGCGCGGCCACGCCCGGCTGGCCCGCTCGATTGAAACGCCGATCGCGCTGGGCGAGCAGTTTTACTCCACGAGCGAGTTCCGCAATTTCATCGAGGCCGAGGCGGTCCACTTCGTGCAGCCCGACGCCACGCGCCTGGGCGGGATCACGCCCTGGCTCGAGGCGGCCAACCTGGCCTCCTCCCACCGGATTCCGGTTACCGCCCACATCAGCGACATGATGCAGATCCACCTGCACCTTTCGATTGCCCACCCGGCGTGTACGCTTTTGGAGTATATCCCCTGGATGCGCGACTGTTTTGAAGAGCCCGCCACGGTAGTGGGCCCCGATTACCAAACCCCGCAAGCCCCCGGAGCGAGCACCACGCTGAAGCCGGACACGCTCGAGCGATTCGGGGTCGAGTGAGCCAGCGGCCGGCTGGGGGCGCACTTCGTTCGACCACAACCACCCACCGGCAAAGGTGAGGATTCCACCGGAAGAGCCCGATGAAGTACGAAGTTGAACAAAAATTCCCCGTGGCCGACGTGGCCGCCCTGAAGGCCAGGCTGGTTGCGTTGGGGGCCACGGTTTCCGGGCGGCGGGGCGAGATCGACCGCTACTATGCCCATCCGGCGCGTGACTTCGCCGTGACCGACGAGGCCCTGCGCATCCGCCGGACCGACCGGGCCAACTACATCACCTACAAGGGCCCCAAGGTCGACACGACGACCAAGACCCGCCGCGAAATCGACCTGCCGCTCGGGCCGCACGAAGGGGACGTTGCGGCGTGGGAAGGGCTGCTCGAAGCGCTGGGGTTCACGCCCGTCGCCGAGGTCGCCAAGCGCCGCCGCAAGGCGATCGTCCCGTGGCAGGGCCGCCGGATCGAGGCCTCGCTGGACGACGTGGCCGAGCTCGGCACGTTCGTCGAGCTCGAGATTGTGGCCGAAGAAGCCGACGTCGAATCGGCCAAGGCCGCGATCGCCTCCCTGGCCCAACACCTCGAACTCTCCGGCAGCGAGCGAAAGAGCTACCTGGAACTGCTGCTGGAGGAACGGAGGCCTTGAATCTCGCCGCCGGCCACGAGACCGCGTGGGTGCCTGGGGCAAAGCGAAGCGGTGCCCCAGTCCATGCGCCCTGGGGCTTCGCTGCGCTCAGCCGCCAGCCACCCGGAAACTCCAGTGTCACGAGGTACTCCGGGAAGACGCCCGGAGGGTCGCGAAAGCAGGCGGGGTTGGCTATATTCGTGCCATGATGTCTCCATCTGTTGATCCTTCCCCGCGGGATGCTCCGCCTCCCCCCGACTGGCCAGGCCATCCGGCGATTGAGCCCCATCACGAGCGGAACCTGCTGCTTTTGGCCGTGCACCAGATCGTGCTCCGCCTGGGGTGGATCTTCAAGACCGAGAGCGTCATCATGCCGGCCTTCCTCGACCGGGTGGCCGGGGCGGGCTGGATTCGAGGGTGTTTGCCCGCGCTGAACCGACTGGGGCAAGGAATCCCACCCCTCTTTTCAGCCAACTACCTCAAGGCCATGCGCCTGAAAAAACGCGCCTTGGCCGGGCTGGCCGTCTTGATGGGGGCGCCGTTTCTGGCCCTGTCGCTCACCTGTTTCCTCGTGGGCGACCAGAGATCGGTCTGGATGCTGGCGTGGTTTCTGGCGATTTATTTCGCGTTCTTCATTCTTTATGGGCTGTACCTCGTCTCGTTCGGCACGATACAGGGGAAGCTGATTCGGCCGGCCCGGCGGGGACGCCTGATCGTCCTCTCGACGTTCTGGGGCGCGATCCCGGCAACGCTCGTGGCCATCTGGCTGATGCCCGATTGGCTGGATCCCTCGGGTCCGCAGTGGGGGCACGTCTTCGCCTTCGTGGGGGTCTGCTTCGTTCTCTCCGGGCTGATCGCCTGGATGGTCGTCGAGCCGGGGGACGACGCGGCGGAAGGGCCTGCCAAGCCGCCAGGAAGCATTGCCGACACGCTCCGCGTGCTCCGCGAGGACGCCAACCTCAGACGCCTGGTGCTCGTGGCCGTGCTTATGGGGAGCGGGCTGACGGTCATTCCTCACTACCAGGCGTGGGCCCGGGAGCAGTTGGGGCTCGCGGGCTCGCACCTGATGGTTTGGGTGGTGACGCAGAACGTGGCGGTGGCCGTCTTCAGCCTGTTCGTAGGGCCGTTGGCCGATCGCCGGGGATACCGTTTCGTGCTGCGGCCGCTGATCTTCGGGTCGGCCGTCGCCCCGGCCCTGGCCATTCTGCTCACGCGGCTTCCCGGCGGAATGGGCGCAAACCTCTTCTGGCTCGTTTATGTACCCCTGGGCATCACGCCGTTGGTCCCCAGGACGCTTTTGAACTACGCGTTGGAAATCTGCCGGCCGGAGGCCCATCCCCGATACCAGAGCATTGTGAGCCTGGGGCTGGCCGCCCCGTTCATCTTGAGTCCGGGAATCGGCGGGCTGGGCGACCTGGTCGGCTTCCAGTGGGTCTTCATCCTGGCCATCGTGCTTGTCGTACTCAGCGGCCTGCTGACGTTCCGACTGGACGAGCCCCGCGCCCGCGCCCGGGACGACGGGCCACTGGCGACGGGTCTGGGGCCTTCCGAGTAGCCGGCAGTCGGTCGGCAGCCCCGGGCAGTGGTACAGTTTGGGGCGGGTGTCAGGGAAAACGGACAGGAAACGTGAAAAGATAGGGCCCACGATGACAGAGGTTCGTCGGCCAATCGACTCCGTGTTTCGGCCGTTTCCCAGCGGGCCGGGCTAACCGAAGAGCGTTCTGAGCCCTACGTATACCGCCAGCCCCACCATCCCACCACAACCAATCCACGCACCGAACTTCAGCAGAGCGCACAGATCCTCCCCCCAGTCGGTCAGAACCCCGGCGGCGCTTGCCTGGGCGTGCCGGGGGAAAGAT
>JBDRTC010000243.1:0-5120 GCA_043824335.1 Planctomycetota bacterium
ATTCGGAGGGCGCGACTGTGGACCGTGCCGACCGTAATGTGACCACGTTCCTCATCGGAACAGAGGCGACGGATGTTGCGCAGGATGCTTTCGCATAGCCGTCTAGTGAACGTCGTCAGCAGCACGCGCCTTCCCTGTTGGGCTAGATGCCGGGCCCGGTGCATCGCAACCACCGTCTTTCCGGTGCCCGCAGCGCCCGTCACCTTCACTGGCCCGTTGAAGTCGCCATCAGCAAGGTGTCGTTGCGAAGGGTGCAAATACAACATCCAGTCTTCAAACGGCCTGGTAAGCAGATGCTCCAGTTCCTCCGACTCGTCGACAACGTGCAGGCGGCGAAGATTGTCGGGATTGGCCGCAACCTTTGCCCTGGGCGAGACCGGCCTGGGCGGCTTCACTTCCTCACCCAGCGCCAAAGCGTAGAGCAATTCTCCCGACTCTTCGGGCAGCTTCTCGTGAATTGGCCAGAAGTCGTCTTCGGTGCGAATGCGCTGGACTGCCGGAACCCACTCCTCGGGAACGCCCAGAGTCAGTAGGTACTCCCCACTGAATCGTCCGAAGTTCAAGTTGTCGTCGGTACCCTTGGCGTTTGGCGGGGGTGGGATCGGCTCAGCCTGCACTTCCGGGATTTCGACGATCTGAATCGCACCGGTCACCGGGTGCGGACTCACGCGTCGCCGCTCGGCCCAGGCATAGGCGTTGTCGTGATGGTCGACGTAGAGCAGCGTGTACCGGCTGCCGTCGTGGTGCAGGATCGCCCTCAAATCGCGGTTGACCCGGGCAGACCACATGTTTGGGTCGGGGGCCGACTTGACCCGTTCCAGCCCAATGCCAGGATGGGACGGATCGGCGATCATCTTCTGAAGGAACTCGTGAATGCGGCGTGCTTCACGCGGCTCAAGTTGGGTTGTCGACCGAAAGAAGGTCTTTGCGACCAAGATCTCTGGGGCCATAGAGTTCACGCCTCCCATTCTCAGCCGCCGAGTGTTCTAGCCCTCATGCTGAGTCACCGCCATCCAGCAAACCAATGCAACATCCTCAATCTGAATCACCGGCAGAGGTTCGGGTTGCACAAAGGGCTGTAGCCCCAACTCCTGCACCCGCTCCACTACGCCGTCTGAGACGACATAAGGGGCATCCGCTTCTGGGTCGAACACCTCGCGGAGCGCCCGTTCATGCCGGATACCCCAAGGAGCTTCGATCGAATCGAGCAGCAAGTCAAGTTCGTTCTGTCGAAGGTCGGTAGGCGGGTAGTTCCTGAGATGATCCGCCACTCGACGGAAGAACGGCCGAATCCTCGGCTGAAGATTGGCCGGATCGGTCGCGACCATCCACTCATCGTAGATGTCTTGCCGGGCTTGCATCCAAGCGGCGTACGTCGCCTCGCGAAGGTCCTCGGTGAAGTTGCGCGGTGTATCGGCTGCGCAGGTAACCATTCGGAGGCACGATAACGTATGGCGTACAATCTCGTCTCCCTCAACTGGCACGAAACGGAGGAAGACCCGCTCGCCCACCCGGGCACAGAAGAAGTGGCCTCGCTGGGGGCCAGTCGCCATCCCTGAACCGGCGCCCCAGGGAAGCGACCGGATTTCGTCGCCCCGCGCCAACAGTCCGTTGCGCAACTCCTGGCGATACTCTTCGCCCGTGTGGGCCGCCGGGTCCTCGCCAGCATTGACAAGAAGGTCGTTTTCCTCCCGACGCAGGGCTTCGATCTCTGCTCGTTCCTGGCTGAACACGACATCCATCGTCGCCCCACCCGGAATGACCTCGCTCTCGACTCCGATGGAAGCTGCCGCCTGGGCGAGCTTGCGTCGTATCCGCTGCTCCAGGTGCAGTAGCTCGTCGATCTGTTGGTCTGGAAAGAAACACCAGACGTAGACATCGGCGTGTTGGCTACCGATTCGGTCGATCCGGCCATGCCGCTGAACGAGCCGCATGGGGTTCCAGGGCAGATCGCAGTTGATGATGTTCCGGCACTGCTGAAGATTCACGCCCTCGGCCAATACGTCGGTCGTGATCAGGATGTCGAACCGACTCTCAGCCTTGCCGGGTGGAGCCTGGGCCGACTCGGGAGCAAATCCGAACACAGCATCGTCGCGAGACACGCCGTGCCGACTCTTTTGTCCTGCCACCGACGCTATCCGTCCTCGGTACTCTGCGAATCTGCCTTGGACCTCGACGACCTGACGCACACGGTCTTCGAGCCAGTCCACGGTATCGGCAAAATACGAGAAAATGATCACCTTCCGCTTGTTGCGGATGTCCTCTTCGCCGATGCCGTCGCGATGCGCCGCCGCCAGAATCTGGGCCAGAGCCTCGATCAGCTCCGCCAGCTTGGGGTCTTCGTCGGGCCGTACCTGAGCCGCCCTTTCAGAAAAACGCCTCAGGATGTTGCGGTCGTTCTCGACTCGGGCGCGAAGCGCCTCGGCATCGTACGCTTCGGCCGACTCGGCTCCTGTCCGATCCAGTAGCGCCTCCCACTCCTCATCGTTCTCGACGTTGGTCCACTCCTCCAACGCCTCCGGGGTGAGAATGCGTCCGGCATTGATCGCGGCAAGAAACGCGTCGTGGCTTTCGGCCATTCTTGCCGTGGTTAGGGCGAACGCGTGGGCTGACGACTCAAACCGTTTCAGCAGGCCGGTGCGGACCAGCCCGACCAACTGGACCTGAGACTGCTCAACCTCTTGATCCAGTCGGTACGCCGACGGGCAATAGCGGGCCATCGTCAAGAGCGGCTCTTGACGTTCGTCCTCCGGTGCGAGCGCGTCCCTCAATTCATCGAAGAACCCAGGCAGCACTTCTTCAAGATCGTAGTTCAGCGCCTCAACGTGCGGGTCGGGAAATTGTACTGGAATCTCTTGGCCGTCGGGACCTTGGACCCGGTCGTTGGGATAATACTGGCGCACGAAGTGCCGGGTGCGCCTTACCGCAATGGCGTCCAACACGTCGAAGAGCATGTCCGGCCGGAGGTCGTCGGGGTTTTCCCGCGAGGCGTCGTTGAACCGCTCCTTGAGCGATCGAATGCCTCGGTCGGCGAAGGCAGCATCGTGGCCGATGAAGAGCGTAATCAGGTAGTACAGGTCCCAAAGCGAGTTGTTCACGGGCGTTGCCGTCAAGAGGACGAGCTGCTTGGGTGGCCTCCCCAGGAGCAACCGCCGCAGCGCCTGGGCACGCCTCGTGTCCGGGTTGCGGAACGTGTGGGATTCGTCGATCACCACCATGGCGTACTCATTCCGGTCGAATCGCAGGTAGCTCTCGGTGCCCCCGAGTTGCCGGTCGGCGGCCAATTGCTCGTACGACACATTCTCGATGTAGAGCTGATGATCGTCGGCAAATCGCTTCCACATGCCGTCCCTGAGGGTCGCGGGAGAGATCAGCAGCACTCGCTGCCGACGGTCCTGCACCGCTTCGCGGATCAACTCCCCGGCGACAAACGTCTTACCCAAGCCCACGCCATCGGCGAACAGCACTCCGTTGAACTGGCTCAAGACCCGCCGTGCGCGCCAGAGCCCGTCGTTCTGAAAGGTGGTCAGCCGAATCTGCGGATCACGTCCACGTTCCTCTTCCAACTCCTCGCCGTATAGCTCCCAGAGCACGCGGAGGTAGATCAGATACGGATCGTACTCCCGGTAGCGGGCCTCGTAGATGGAGGCCAGGTCGAACGGGGCAGCCTCCTCCCAGAGATCGTCGAACCACTGCTTGACCTGCTGGACGGGGGTCGGATCGTAGCGGCCCAGGTTCAGCTCCAGATTGGTGGTCAAACCCGCGGCCGTGAAGTTGCTGGAGCCAGAGATCAGGCCCTCGTCGGAGGCGAAGATGAACGCCTTGCCGTGCAAGAAGCCCCGCTCGTATCGCCGGACTTCGATCCGGCCCGATTCCAACGCCGACAGCAACCGCCGCACGGCGGCCTCGGTGCCTGGGGAGAACTCAAGTAGGTCGCGGTCGTGCAGCAGTCCTTCGGTGTTCTTCTGGACGGCCTCACGAACGATCCTGGCATCGTATCTCTCGAAAGCCTCCCCAAGTCGACGGCGCGGCTTGGCTGGCGGCGGGGTCGGCTCGGCTCCCAAGAGCAGCCGCACTCGCGGCAGCCGTTCGAGCTGGTCGGCCAGGAGCCGGAAACCTTCGGGATTGAAGTACCCGCTGGCGATCGACACCTCGACCGGCCGGGCATAGGTCGCAGCCAGCCAATCCAGGTGACCGCGAAGGGCCGCCACCAGCGTATTGCCGTTGCGGTTGTCGACGAATTCGGGTTTCATATCCCCTTGCCCTTTCGGCTCCGTGGGCTAAATATAGTCGGCATCCCGGGCCCCAGCCAGCCACCGGGGCAGGGCAGAGACGCGCAGTGGCCAACGGCTGCTTGATTTCTCGGATTCTGTGAGCGAAGATAGCTGATGCTGCGTAAAGACTTGTGTCGATACCGGCTTCAGGCTTGGCGGAACAAAGACGTCCCAACGCTTTCTCACGCCGAGACTTAGCATCTGGGGAGTCAGGGCAGGAGGGTTTCCCCGGGAGTCTCGCGTGGCGGGCCAACCGAGTGGACCCCCCGCACGGGGCATTTGTGCGAGCAACCGCAAATGGAACTTGAGCTTCTCAACACGATGGTCGTGGTTCTTGCCCAGAGCCACAATCCGACGATCCTCCACCCGGCGTTCTTGACGGCACAAGGCATCGTGCCGGAGGACTGGGAACTCGCGGAAGAACCACTGTCCACGCCCGCGTTTTCGCTCGCCAAGTACACCAACGGCATATCGTTCAATGTGGACGGCAGCCGGTTCATCGTGACCGAGGAGAAGCCCGCCGGCAACCCAGGCGAATCGACGATTCCGGGCCTTGCCATTGCCTACGTCGAGAAACTGCCCCACGTTCGTTACAAGGCTGTCGGCGTCAACTTCAACGGCTACTGCTTGCGCCAAGCCCCGGAGCAATTCTTGATTGAAAGGTTCTTGAAGGGCGGGCCGTGGAATAACGAAGCTCAGCCTATGAAGGCCCTCGGGGCCCGCTTTATGTACCACGTGGAAGACGCGAGTCTGCGGATTGGAGTCGACGGAGGGCAGGTCAACCGGGATGACAAGTCGGAGCCCGCTGTCATCCTCAATGGCAACTTCCACTCCGACCTTCCGGAC
>JBDRTC010000244.1:0-5596 GCA_043824335.1 Planctomycetota bacterium
GTGACCGACGTCTTGGGCCGGCGGACCACCCTGATCGATACGACCCAGTAGGGGATCGTCGTGAGACTGCGAACATTCGCCCGTGTGAAGGAAGAGGATTCGCTGGCGGTGGTCCTGGAAGTCGACGCCTGAAGACTTGACGAGCGCGATCGACCTTTGCCAGAATGTTGCGTCTGGCAGCCGCGTGAGGGAAGAACTCCGACATGGCAAGAGAAATCGTCAGAAGAACCGCCCGAGATAACGAATATCTGCACAAGGACTTTCACGGTGCCTTGAGCGTGGGGCTGGAGTATATCGAGGCGAACTTCGGCGAAGAGGCCGTTCGGGAGTATCTGCGCCAGTTTGCCCGAGCGTTCTACGCGCCGTTGGCGGCCGACCTGAAGCAGCGCGGCCTCGTTGCCTTGAAAGAGCATTTTGCCGGGGTCTACGAAGAGGAAGGCGGCAAGATCGACGTAACGTTGAGCGAGGACGAGCTTCGCGTCGAGGTCGAGGCCTGCCCCGCCGTCGTGCACATGCGCGAGCAAGGCTATCCGATCGCCCGGCTGTTTCACGAGACGACCCGGACGGTCAATGAAGCGATCTGCGAGGGCACGCCTTTCGCCGCCGAGCTTCTCGACTACGACGAGCGGACCGGCCGGGGCATCCAGCGCTTTTTCCGGAGGGCCCGATGATCTCTTGCACGGAGTTCATTCCCGCCTACAGTGAGCTGTTCAAGTTCCTCGAACACAAAGGCGGCACGGCGGCGGTCGAGGACTTTTGGAACTACCTCTCCGATCGTTTCCTCACGAATCTGCACAGCGCCGTGGTGGAGCACGGGCTGCGCGGGTGCTGGCTGTACTGGAACCACACGCTCAACGAAGAGGCCGCCGATTTCACGATGGAGCTGGACGAAGAGGCCGGCGTGTTCCGGATCGAAATGCACCATTGCCCCTCGATGGGCCGGCTGTTGGCCCTGGAGCACGTCGAGCCGTACCACGATTACTGCCGCCACTGCGACGTGCTCTACCGCCGCGTGCTGGAGCCGCTCGGCTTCGAGTACCAGGTTGACCTCTCGCAATGTCACGAGGCGAAGTGTGCTTTGACGATCAAGACGACTCCAGCGGGCCGCGACGAGCATTCGGGAGGTGCACCATAGCCGATACGCCCGTGGCCTTGGTGACCGGAGCGTCGCGCGGGATCGGCGCGGCCACCGCGGAAGAGTTCGCCCGCCGGGGATACCGTGTCTCGATCGTCGCCCGGGGCGCCGACGCCCTCGGCGACGTGGCCGACCGGATTCGCGCCGGCGGCGGCGAGACGCTCGTTTGCCCGGGCGACCTGTCGGACCTCGAGTTTGCCGAGTCGGCGGTGCGCCGCACGGTGGACCGGTGGCGCCGTCTCGACGTGCTGGTGAACAACGCCGCCTGGCGCGAGCTGGTGACGATGCGCAAGATCAGCCTGGAGTCGTGGGAGAAGACGCTCCGGGTCTGCCTGACCGCCCCGGCTTTTCTGGCCCGATGGGCGGCGGAAGCCATGGAGCCTCGTGGGCGGGGCGTGATCGTGAACGTTTCGAGCATCATGTCGAGCCGGGCCGGCGGCATCGGCCCCGCGTACGTTGCGGCCAAGGGAGCCCTCGACTCGCTCACCTACGAACTGGCCAGTTTGTACGGGCCCTCGGGGGTGCGCGTGGTGGCCGTCAATCCCGGGGCGATCGACACCGACATGAGCGGCGACTGCGCCGACCCCAAGGGAGAGAGCCTCACCGGCCGGCTCCGCGAGTGGTCGGAAGACCACACTCCGCTTCGGCGCTGGGGAACGCCGGAGGAGGTGGCCCGCGTGATCGCGTTCTTGGCAAGCGACGACGCCCGGTACGTCACCGGCACGACGATCGCCGTCGACGGCGGCTGGCTCAGCAACCACTTCCCGCACAGCTTCCGCAGGCAGATCGACCCGGAAGAGTTTCGATAAGGGACCGCCTACCGCCCGGCCGATCGCCCCCCTTCGGCGGCCATCCGGTCGATCTCTTCGAGCTTGAGGCGCACGCTGACGATGAACGGCATCTCGCCTTCGATCCAGTGGCCGTAGGTGGTGACGACGAACGTGCCGTCGGGCAATTGCTCCATGGCCGGATAGGCGCAGTCGGCTCCCTTGTGGTTGTCCATTAAGCGGACGCGATACTGGCCCTCGCGCCGGTGGACGATGTCGTCGTAGGTCCCCACCCAGGCGACCCAGTCGCCCTTGGTCGGGCTCTCGTGGGTCGTGTCGCGAAAGCTGACCAACAGGCGGCCGTCCGGAGCGTAGCGGCCCTGGTGACGATCGCCGGTCAAGGCGCCGGGCAGCTCCGCGGGCTCCGACCAGGTCTTCCCCTCGTCGTCGGTGAAGACCACGAACGAGTTCCGCCGCCGGCTGTTCTCTCGCATCAGAAGGGCGATCTGCTTTCCATCGGGCGAGCGGATCGCCCCCGGTTCGCAGAGGTGCACGTCGGGCCGGTGGGCGATCACCTCGGGCTCGCTCCAGGTGAGACCGCCGTCGGTCGAGAGCGTCTTGTAGACGAACATCTTATCGGTGCGTTTGCCCCCGGTGCGCAAGAAGCGGCCGTCGTCGTGAAAGAGGGCCATGTAGGAGCCGTCGCGAAGCCGCACCACGTCGCCCATGGTGACGATCCCGCCGAATTGGCCGATCGGCTCAAGCTCGCTCCAGGCGTGGCCGTCGTCGTCGGAGACCGCCATGCGGATCGGATAGAGGCCCGAGAACAGGATCAGCCGCTTTACGCCATGGGAGTCGACCACGCGATGAATCGTGGGCACTTCGAGCGAGGTGGCCCAGCTTTCGGGCATCGCGAGGCGCTCGCTCCAGGTCAGCCCGGCGTCGCCGGATCGTTTCATCACGATTGCCCCGCGGCCGTGGCCCTTGGGATAAACGGCGATCATCGTCTTGTTGTCCTCCAAGAGCACCGTGGTCGGGTGGCCGAGGTACTGGCCCGACTCCCGGTCGACGATCACCTGGCGCTCCGTCTGGTCGGCCAGATCGATCGTGGGGATGCTGTAGCCGCGAGGCATCGGCGGCGCGGCTGCGGCCGCGCCCGTCTGGCGGCACAAGAGGACGGCGGCCAAGCCGGCGGTCAGTTGGATCGTTCGGCCAAGGTTCATGGCAAGCCTCTTTCTTTGGTTTGGCGTTTGGAGGTTGAATGGACCGGTGCTTCGACGGACTTCAGACAAAACGCCCGGGGACTGCGGTCCCCGGGGTCGAGCGGATCACGTCGCACGTCACCCCGACGACCACAGTTGCCGGGCGTTCGAGGTGGGGTCGGTAAACCACGGAACTCGATCGTGACAAAGCCGTGGCCGGTAGTCAAGCGCCAACGCGTGCTTCCGGGGCTTGTCTCGCGTCGTCTGATTCGTGATGCGCTGGGCGAAGCCGCAAGCGGCTGTGGGAGCTATTTCTTGAGATAGAACAGCACCAATCGCTCCCCAACCCGGTTCCCCCCATTCTTGAGCACGAGCGACTCCCGGAAATCGACCGGGGCCAGGAGCAGGTGTCGCCAGCAGAGCACGCCTTGGCGGCCGCTTAGGTGTTTGCGGAAATCGCCGGACTCGCCCAGGAAGGGATCGAGCGTAGGCGCGGACCAATCGCCGATTGGCCGGCCGTCGACCAGGAGCGTGTCGATTCCGGCCGGCTCGCCTTCGGGCACTTGGTAGACGAGCCCGACCCAACGTCCGCTCCCCTCTTGACGGATCAGTTCGCTCGTCCCCTCTTGTGCGGGCTGAAGAACGCCCCGCAGGCGCATCCGGCCGGCGATCTCGTTTTTCGTCGCTTCGTGGGCCTGTTGGACGGAGAGCGAAACGCCCACGCCCGGGATCGGCCGGCCGCCGCGGTTTGCGACCGCCACGGTGATCCCCTCACCAAAGGGCATCGCCAGGAAGGTGGTCGGCCCGCCCTGGTCGGCCTGCACGTAATTGTCGTAGTTGCCGTAGAGGCTGGGAAAGAGGTATCTTGCCGGGGCCGAGACGGCCGGCTCTTTCTCGCCGTCGATGGTGACTTCGAGCCAGAGGTCGTTGTTGTCGAGGACCGTGCCGGCCGCGATCAGCTTCATCGACTTGACGATCCCCGCCCCGTCGACGTGCACCATCTCCGCCCTGCCGCCCGGCTCGATCGTTACCGGGTCGCTCGAAAAACGCGGCAGGCGATCGTGCTCGTGAAACCGGCCGCCGCCCAGCCACCGCAGGATCGTCGTGGCCGCCGGCAGCCACCCACGGGGGAAACCGGACTCCCGATCGGCAAAGCTCTCGACCGGCAGGTTCCCGGGCAACTTCAGGTAGTCGAAGCGGTACTGGGCCGTGGCGGCGTCGCGGAGCACGATCCTGAGCCGCTTTTTGTAGGTCAAACAGGTCAAGAGCGGATTGGCGTTCTTTGCGACCGGCGGAAGCGACGCCTGCAGCTCGCCCGGCTTGCATTCGATGCGAGGGTCCTTCTCACCGTCGAAGTAGAAGGCCAACTGGCCCTCGTCGCCGCCGCGGGCGATGCGGACGATCGCCCCGGGGCCGGTCAGGTCGGCCAGCACGTGCTCCGTCGGCTCCTCGGCTAAGATCGTCTTCGAGACCACGGCCGAGGTGATCCCGTCGGCCACCGAAAGCCGCTCGGGGTTAATCAGGCGGTCGAGAATCGCGGTCACGCCGAGCGGGGGTCGCGGCTTGCGCCAGGCGGCCATCCCCAACCCGGGCGGCGCTTCCAGGATGTGTACGTTGCGAACCCGGATCCAAGCCCCGTGGTCCTGGAATCCGAGCCAGCCTTTCAGGCGCCGGTGCTTCAGCTCGGGGTGGTGGAAGGTGTTGACCTGCTGCACCAGCTCGCCGTTCATCCAGGCGGAGATCATCCAGCCATCGGCCTTGACGACCACGCGGTTCCAGCGCTGGGACATGTCAGCCCGCGCGAGCGGCAGCACGTGCCCATAAACGGCCATCGCGGGCTGGTCCTTGATTTCCGCGTTATAGGGCGTATCCAGAAGTTGCAGCTCCATGCCGTCGGCGGTGGGCCAGCCCTCTTTGGGCGTTCGGATGCTCAGGCCGGAGTTTCCGCGTCGCTCCATCTTGTACTCGAACGACCAGGTGAAGTTGGCGTAGAGCTTCTCAGAGCGCAGGTAGTCGCCCGCCCGATCGAAACGGACGATCTGGTTCCTTTCGACCCGCCAGTGATCGAGGTTGCCTTTCGTCCACCAGCCGGTGAGGTCCGTTCCGTTGAACATCCGCTCGCCGGGCGGTTCCCGGAGGCGCAGTTCGCTGAGACCGGCCGCGGCGCCGTCGGCCGCCAGGCCCAGGCCGAAGCGGCGCGCGGCCTCGACGTCGACCTCGTAGATCCAGCGGCCGTCGATCGTGACGGAGAACTTGCCCCCTTCGCGGCGCACGGAGGCCGTGTGCGCCTTGCCGCAACGAGTGGTCAGCTTCCGGCCCGGGGCCAGCTCCGTGTCGCCGTCGGTCAGACGCCCGCACTGGTCTTGCTCGCTCAGAACCAATTGAAGCCCTTTGCCGGAAGGAACGTCTGGGAAGAGCATCCTCAACCGCCCTCCTTGCGTGACGGCCCATCGAAAGTAAATCTCGAAGTCGCCGAAGGTCCAGGCGGAGAG
>JBDRTC010000245.1:0-3644 GCA_043824335.1 Planctomycetota bacterium
CATCCGTCACGCGGAGCAGCAAGAGCGTGGCGTCGTCGTAGCGCATTTGGCGCTCGTGGCGAAGCGAGCCGATCTCTTCCTGCCAGGCCTCGTCGGTCTTCGTCCAATAGTCTTCCCAGGCCGGCGGCGCCCCGGCTTCCCGCTCCCGAAGTGCCCACTCGGCCACCGCGTCGGTCGAGAGCACCAAGAGGTCGCCGGGCCGGCAGAGGGCTTCGAACGACTGGAACACGACCAGCTCGTCGCGGTTGAGGTCGACGCTGCCGATCACCACCGGGTCGGCCTCCAACTCGGCGGCCTCTTCGACGGGGAACGTCCTGAGGAGTTCCTGCCCGCGGACGTGAAAGAGACAACTGTCGCCCACGGCGAAGGCGCAGAGCCGCCACGGGTCTTGGGGTTGCCGGTCGGTCTCGTCGATGGGCGTGATTTCAACCCAAAGGAGCGTGGAAAAGGCGCCCTCGCGGAGTTTTGGCTTCTGGTGCCAGGCCAGATCGGCCACGTCGATCTCGGCCGCCCAGCTTTCGCGACGCCGGGCCAGCCATTGGCCGAACGCCTCGCGGTCGTCGGGGTCGGGCGGCTCGGCGACGGTGGCCTCGGTGAGGATCCGCGCCCACGGACCGGCAAAAATGCCCGAGGCCACGCCGTCGGCGATCGCGGCAATCCCGCGCGCGGCGTCCGCCCGGCAGGCGTCCTGATTCTCCTCCGGACGCTCGACGTCCTTGGCCAACTTGAAAACGCGGGACTCGAATCGCATGGGTCCGGTTCGGATTGGGTCGATCAGGGTCGAGGACTAGAGAGAACTCGAAGCGCACTCACCACGGAGGCACGGAGGACACGGAGAATGATTGAGAGAGACGCCAAACCGGGAGAGCCGTGCATGTGGCAGCTTCTTTGTTACGAAGGTTGTTGGAAAATCGAGGAGGGGGCAGCCAATTATCGGACTTGAGCTTTCAGCCGTCAGCTTTCAGCTTATTCTCCCGAAAAAGACTCCGCGGCGCAGGCTGATAGCTGATTGCTGATTGCTGACAGCCGGAATACGCCGTCGCACGTCTTTTCGGGTGCTCAACGGCTCGCCTCCTTCCATCTTACCGAGATCGTTCACCTATTCATTCAATCATCCTTCTCCGTGTCCTCCGTGCCTCCGTGTTAAGTCCCTGCCGCCTCCTCGATTCCTTCCAGGAGGAGGTCGAACTTGCCGTTGATGACCATGCCCCGAGACTGCTCGCAGACGGTCGGCTTTTGGGCGGCCAGCGTCTTGGCTCCCAGCAAGGGGCTGGTCAACTCCCAGAGTTTCACCAGTTCGGGGCGTTGGATCAAGGTCGGATCACTCGGGTACGCCACGGAAGCGTGGGGCGACTCGGTCAACACCCAATGATACAGCGCCGCCTGGACGATTTCACGCAATGGGGCGACGGCCTCTTCGATCTCCTCCGCCGCAAAGCACCCTCGCGTCAGGTGTACCACGACCGCTCCGATGTGGCTCCCCGCATGGTCCTCTCGCCATTGGCCCAACACGTTCCTCACGGCGGCAAACGCCGGCGCGGGCGCCGCGGCGGGCGTGGGTTTGAGGTCGACGAAAATCGGCTTCCTGCGGCTGATCGAGACCAGGCCGCCGATGCCGTTGGAGACCTGCTTGGTGAAGTTCTCGACGCGGATCGCCCGGCCGGCCAGCTCGGCATCGCCGACGACCGTGCGTCCGGCCAGCGGTCCGGCAAAGGTTGTTTCGACCTCCGTCCGGCCGCCGGCGTCGGTTCCGTGGGAGACGACGGCGACGTCGATCGCGCCTTGGGCGCGCTTGGCGATTTGTCCCAGAAGGTCGTTGGCATGCGCCTCCAGACGCCGCCACGCGCACTTCTCCTTTTCGGCGGTCGGGTCCTCCACCGAGCGGTCCAGCAACAGCACCAACAGCACCCTTTCAGCAGTTGGAGCGGGCGTGGTGAGCACGCCCGTTACCGTGGCGTCCGTGGCCGGAGCGGTTGTGCCGGCGGCCGCTTCTACCGCCGGCTGGAACCGGGCGTAGGTCTTCACGAGCGACAGGAACCGGATCAGGTCGACCATCTTCGCGTGGTAGATCAAGCCGCGAGCATCGGCATTGACCGTCACCTGCTGCTCGCCGAGCGCCGCGGAGAACTCCGGGGGCAACACGCTCGACGCCTGGAACAACGTGGCGATCGGACCGGGCGGCAGGTGCGCGTCGTTGGAAGGGTAGAGTGTCGCCGGAACGCGGTCCGACGAGCCGAGGTGCGCGTGGAGGAGCAGGGGCGGGGCGCCCGGCGTCGTCAGGCCGTGAATCGCCGCTCCGACGGCCTCCGGCGTATCCTCGTCCGAGAGCTCCCCGACAAAGCTCACCAGCATCGGCGGCTTGGGATTCGTACCTGCCGCTGAGAGCCAGGCGGAGAGCATCGCCCGGCAATGCTCGAAAGTGGCCGCGCGGGCGCCCGTGCCGCCCAGCCTGGGCACGTACCACACCGGGAAGCGAACGGTCTCTTCCCGGGCGGAGCCGAGGGGTGCGGAGCCGGGAACTTTTCGCACGCGGTTCTCAACCGAGAGTGGGGCGCCGGCCAACTCACTGGTGGAGACGAACTCGCGCCCGGCAAGCGCGCCGCCCCATCGGGGGCCGATGTCCGCCTCGCCCTGGGCATCGGCCCCGTATCCCACGAGGGCCACGTCGAGGGGCGGTCCGGCCGTCAGTTGGTTCAACAACGAGTTCAGCGCCGTGGCGATGCTCTGGGCCTTCGACTTGGTGCCGCCCGCCACCCGGGCGTCCATGGCCGCCGATTCGTCGACGAGGAAGACCACGCATCCGGAAGCTCCCGCGGCGTCGGCGGAGGGAGGCTCTCGGGAGTCGGCGTCGCTCGTCTCCGGCATGGTTCTCCTCGCGAACGGGACGAAAAGGCCCTTCTCGCACGCTCGTCATCGAAGGCCGGGGGCGGCCTGCGTTCCCATGTTCAAGAATTGGATGAGGCAGACCATGTCGGCGTTGAAGGCCATTCCCCGGGCGCCGGGCTGGAGCTGAAAGCCTTCCATGGTGGCGTGGCGGAAGAACGGGTCGGGCAGCACGCTCGACATGCGGAACAGCACCCGGGCCAACTCGTCGGGAAGCCCCTCCTCGTTGGCGGGAAACATGAAGGGGTCGGCCGCCGTCATGGAAAGATGACAGTTCAACAGGAGCACGTTGCCGTCCTCGGTGGCCAGCTTCTTGACCGCGTCGGCATAGGGGATGGGGTCGCCGTCCTGCGACTCGCCGTCGGTGATGTGGACCACGATCGGCGGGAAGCTGCGGGGGTGCTGGGCGATCCACTCGGCGAGCATCTGGTGGGCGTGGTACAACATGTGGCACATTGGCGTGCCCCCCTCGGTTACCGGATCGACCCAGATTGGCACCTCGCAGGGCACCTCGATCATCTCGCCGGTCTCTTCGTCGGAGAGGAGCTGGTTGCGGGTGTCGATCCGCGCCGGATTGGCGCCGATCTCCTGGATGGAGACAAACGAGCGGCCGGCCAGCGGGCCCAACAGCGCCGACTCGATGATCGGATTGGCGCTTCGATCGGTGCGGTAGCCAATCACGGCGATGTCCATCCAGTCCTTGATCCCCTCGTCGCCGCTTGCGCGGATGGCCATGTTCTGGAGCCAGCCGTTGATGGCCG
>JBDRTC010000246.1:0-2649 GCA_043824335.1 Planctomycetota bacterium
AAGATCCGCCACCTCTACGCCGCCCAGCTCGGCATCGCCGACCGTGCGGAGATCGAATGGTTCGTCGGCCCCCACACGATCCACGGCGTGGGTACGTACAACTTCCTCCACAAGCACCAGAACTGGCCGAAGCCGGAAGAGGCCAAGTAACCGGGGCCGGCGCTCTTACCTCACTACTGCTCGCAGCACGGAAGTTGGATGAAGCGACTCGCCTGGCTGACGGACGTCCACCTGAATTTTCTTGATGATGTAGACCGCCGTCAGTTCGCGGAGTCGCTCGCCGGAGAATCTTTCGACGCGGTGGTGATCAGCGGCGACATCGCCGAGAGCCCCGACGTTTGCGAGCACTTGCGGGAAATGGCCGACGTGGTTCGGCGGCCGATCTATTTCGTGCTGGGGAACCACGATTTCTACCGCGGGTCGATCGAGCGCACCCGCCACGAGGTGACGGAGCTGGCCGCCGGATCGGAGTTTTTGGACTATCTGACCGCCTCCGGAGTGGTGGAGCTGACGCCGACGACCGCGCTGGTGGGTCACGACGGCTGGGGCGACGCCCGGCTGGGCGACTACGACGGCTCCGACGTGCTCTTGAACGACTTCTTCTACATCGAAGAACTCAAGCGGTACCAGACGGGCCCTTGGGAAATCGACCGGGCTCCCCTGGAGGGCATGCTCCGCTCCCTCGGCAACGAGGCGGCACGCCACTTCGCCCGCGTGCTGCCCGAGGCGTTCGAGACCCATCGCCGGGTGGTTGCCGTTACGCACGTGCCCCCGTTTCGCGAAGCGGCCTGGCACAAAGGAAAGCACTCCGACGACGACTGGCTCCCCTTCTTTGCCTCGAAGGCCGCCGGCGATTGCATGCGGGACGTGATGCGCGACCGCCCGGACCGCGAACTCGTCGTCCTTTGCGGCCACACGCACGGCGCCGGCCAAACCCAAATCCTCGACAACCTCCGCGTGCTCACCGGCGGGGCCGACTACGGCAGGCCGAGGATTGAGGAGATTCTTGAGTTCGAGTGATTTCCGCTTCGTGCCGTTTTGGTTACAGGCCGCCGTACCGTCGGCCGCTAAACGAAAAACCGACGGTCGATTCACCCCGTTTAGCGGCCGACGGCACGTCGGCCAACACTGCGACTATCGCTTCGTCACCAGCGGATCGCCGACTTCCTTCTGCCATGCTTCCAGCTTGGCCCGCAGCTCCGCGAACACCGTGGCACGGCACGGACCAACGGCCAGGTTCTCCAGCTCGTAAGGGTCGTTGGCCAGATCGAAGAGTTGGTATTTCTCGACCTTCGGATAGTGGACCAGCTTCCATCGGTCGGTGCGGATCATCCGCTGGGTGCCCGCGAAGTGGCCGAAGACGGCGGGGTAGATCGAGTCGGTCTCGCCCCGGAGCACGGGGACCAGGCTCCGGCCCTGGACCGTCTTGGGGGTCTCGATTCCCGCCATGTCGCAGACGGTCGGGTACAGATCGCGAAGGTAGCACTGGGCGTCGCGGCGTTGGCCCTTGGGGACGCCCGGCCCGCGGAAGATCAAAGGCGTGCCGACGGTGTGTTCGTACATGTTCTGTTTCCCCCGCAGCCCGTGGCTCCCCATCGCCAGCCCCTGATCGCTGGTGAAAATCACGATCGTGTTTTCTGCCTGGCCTGTCGCCTCCAACGCCGCCAGGATCCGGCCGAGTTGCTCGTCCACGTGGGAGAGGACGGCGTAGTAGACGGCCAGGTCTTCGCGCACGTCTTTTGGCGTGCGCGGCCAGGGGAGGAGCTTTTCGTCGCGGCCCTCGAAATTGCCGTGGTCGAACGGGTGCCGGGGCAGAAAATTCGGCGGGAGCGGGATCTTTTCCGGGTCGTACTTGCCCTCGTAACCGGGCGGCATCAGGAGCGGATCGTGGGGGGCGGTGAAGTTGACGTGGAGGAAAAACGGCTTCTCCGGCTTCCGCTGGAGGAACCGGATGGCCGCGTCGGCAAACTCCTTGTCGATGTCGGGCGTGAGGCCCACACCCTTTTCGGGGAACAGGTTGCCCTCGTCGTCCTGAAAGACCCAGCCGCGATACCCGGTGACCGGCCGGCCGTGGTAGTCGACCCCGTCGACCCACCACTTAGCGCCGCCTCCGGTAAAGAGACCGTCGCTCTCTTTGTATCCTCGGTTGATCGGCCTGCCGTCGTTCATCCACTTACCCACGTACCAGGCCGTGTAGCCGGCCCCTCGCATGCAGTCGGCCCAGCGGACCAGGTCGGGGTTCATCCGGTTGCTGGAAACGCCCACGTGGTTGCGGAACCCGTCGCACCCGGTCATGATCTCCGCCCGGCTGGGCACGCAGATCGGATTCGGCGCGATCGCCCGGGTGAACGTGGTCCCTTCGCCCACCAGTGAGTCGAGCGCCGGCGTGTCGATGATCGGGTTCCCCAATGCCCGAATCGTGTCGGGCCGCTGGTCGTCGCTGACGATCAAGAGCACGTTGGGTCGCCGGGGCGGGACTTGTTCCTCCGCTCCCCATGCCCAACCGGCCATTGCCAGCAGGCAGATCTGCGCGAGGCGCGAGGCGACCGAGAACAATATGGATTTGGCCGGACGTCTCTTCATTTTGTGTTTCTCCGCGTCTTCCAAGGGCCGGCTTTCGACCCAGTATACCAGCCAGAATGTCCGAAT
>JBDRTC010000247.1:0-14780 GCA_043824335.1 Planctomycetota bacterium
CGTTGATGCCTGGAGCGAGAGAGAGTTTTCGGAGCACTTGCCCTCTCCATGAAATCAACTCACGCTTGCCGTCACACACCCTTCCTTGGCAGGTGGGGGAAGGAGAAAAGGCGTCGAACGCGAATCCCAACAAACCTCATCCAGACAGCGACTGGACGACCGAGAGCGTAATAGCAGAAGAGCAGCGGCAAAGCCAGTTCGTGCACCGTGATCAGGGCCACAACCACAAAAACCAATTGGACCAGATTGAAGAAGGTCCGCCGGCCTCGCGTCCATTGGTTCAGGATGTGGGGATAGCGGATTCTGGACACCATCAGCAAAGCCAGCACGACGGTGAGAATTGGCAGAATGTAGATAGTGAGTGCGATGATCCCTTCGCCCAGGTGTCGCGGCGCTTCCGGCATGGTGTCGGCAACCAACTGACGGAAGGCGGGTAGCGCAATCGCGAACGATGCCAGAGTCCCGGCCGCCGCGGGCGTGGGTAACCCTCGGAACCAGTCATGTGCATCGTCGGTGGCCTGCTCGACATTGAACCGAGCCAATCGCAACAGACCGCAGACCATGAACAGCAGGCCGATGCCCCACAAGAATCGGAGTGGAAAGGCGTCAACGAGAGCCAGCATGATGAAAACGGGTGCCACGGTAAACGTGATGGCGTCGCAGAGGCTGTCCAGTTCGGCCCCAAATCGGCTGGTCTGGTTCATCAGTCGGGCGACGTAGCCGTCAAGACCGTCGAACGCCATGCCCACGTAGATGAGCACACCCGCATAGAAAATCGCACTCGTTTCCCCGAGTTGTTCCCGGGCCAATGTGGCCATGGCGATGCTTCCCAGGCCGCAAACGCCGTTTCCCAGAGTGAGCAGCGTTGGCACGGCAGCGAGACGAGCTTGTTTCCCTAGAACGGGCATCGCACTAACTCCAAAACGGATTCCAGCCCCGCGGGCGGCACTCAAAGTTCAGGACCCTTCTACCACAGCCTGTCCCGACGGCGGCATTTCACCTATTGTCTTCACGAAGAATACTTCGCCAAAACTGTTGTACCCGCCTTCACCTTCTCGCCGATCGAAACGAGGGTCTCCAGGCCCGCCCCTTTGGGAATGATCAGTTCGGTGCGTGATCCTAGTTTGATCATGCCGATTTGGCCACCTCGCTCAACCGAGTCACCCGGCGCGACCCAACATACAATGCGTCGGGCAATCGCCCCGGCGATTTGCCGAACAACGAAGCGGCGGTAGGGGAAGCTGTTTTGTTCGAGGCGGATTTCCATCCGCTCGTTCTCGCGAGCCGATTCCGGGCGAAGTGCGTTCAGGAACTTGCCGCGACGGTATTGGAGCCCGACTACGGTCGCGTTCATCGGGGCACGGTTGACGTGGACGTCGAAGACCGAGAGGAAGATACCGATCAACACAGCCGGTCCCTCTATGAACTCGTCGGTGACCTCCTCCACGGAGACGATACGACCATCGGCGGGTGAGACCACTACGCCTGGTTGACCAGGAATGATCCGTGTCGGGTCTCGGAAAAACCAGACGATGCTCATCCCCGCCAACGCGGATGCGATTGCCAGCGGCCAGAACACGTATGCAAGAGTCACGGTCAGAACGAACATTGACCCGCCCAGAATGATCAGCTCGGCCAATCCCGCACGCGCAAACGGCAGGCGATCGCGCCAACAGAATGGATCGTTTTCCGCAGACCAGTAATAGCCGCCCTGGTTCCGATAGAACTTCACGTCGCGTGGATCAAGCACTTCGTGAGGACAGGCGTTCGTCGAACCCTCTCGCTTGGCGAGCACGTCGGCGAGATATTGTGGGCGAAACGTCTTGAGATACCATCGTCGCCAGCACCCCCAGGCGAGCTCGATCTTCATGCACGCTCCGCCGCCTGGCTGGATCGACTTGATTTCGGGGGGCAGCGACTCGACAGGACAACGCCGCGATGATATGTCTTCTATTGCCATTCTGTCGCCCTTTGGCTCGCGTTCCGCCGGCGTTGACAAGACTAACGACCGTCTTCCGGTTTGCTCAACCGTTTTGTCGGGCGTCTCGAAGAACGCCCCGTCCGCGCCCTCCTACCGTGCCGCGGAGCCGACGTCTTCAAAGAGGGCCTCGACGAAGGCGTCGGGCTCGAACAGGGCGAGGTCTTCGGCCTTTTCGCCGACGCCGACGTACTTGACCGGCAGGCCCACATGCTGGCGGATGGCGACGACCACGCCGCCCTTGGCCGTGCCGTCGAGCTTGGCCAGGACGATCCCCGTGCAGTTGACCGCCTCGGTAAAGTGCTTGGCCTGGCTGATGCCGTTCTGGCCGGTGGTGGCGTCGAGCACCAGCAGGATCTCGTGCGGGGCCTCGGGGATTTGCTTCCCCAGCACGCGATGGATCTTCGTGAGCTGCTGCATCAGGTTCTGCTGGGTCTGGAGCCGCCCGGCCGTGTCGACGATGCACACCGCGGCGTCGATCTCGATGGTTCGGGCCACGGCCCGATGGGCGACGCTCGCCGGATCGCTGCCGTGCTTGCCGGTGACGATTTCCGCCCCCAACCGGTCGGCCCAGACGGTCAACTGGGCGTCGGCGGCCGCCCGGAAGGTGTCGGCGGCCCCCAGGACCACTGTCCTTCCGTCCGCCTGAAGCATGTGGGCCAGCTTCGCGATCGAGGTGGTCTTTCCGCACCCGTTCACGCCGCAGACTATGATCACCGTGGGGCCGCTTTGGGCGAATCGGATCGGCTCGGCCGGCTGGGCCAGCAGCTCCTTCAGCTTTCTCTTGATGTGGTCCAGGACCTCGGTCATCTGGACCACGCGCCCGCGGAAGCTCGTGCCGATCTCGTCGATCGTCTCCCGGGCCGCCTGGACGCCCATGTCGGTCTTGATGAGGGTCTCGAACAGCTCGTCGAGGAACGCCTCGTCGACCAGCCTCCCTTCGGCCTTGAAGAGGTCGCGGATGTCGGTGTTTAGCAGTTGCGAGGTCTTCTTGAGACCTTGCTTGAATTTGTCGAATAGGCCCATAAGCTCGCAGGGTTCAGAGTTGAGAGTGGAGAGTGGAGAGTTCAGAATCCGGAGCATCCGCTCTTCTTGCTCCAGCAGCGTCGAGCCGTACCTTGAGAGCAAAGAAAGTCTCTTCGTCGATCTGCTTCACACAACGAGCGCGTATCAGGTCAATGTCAAAACCATCGCCCTTCAGATCATGGCACTTGATGTATGGCGGATCGGCCTCGAAGGGTAGCAGCGTCCAATCACAGTTGAAGCGTTCGCCAAAGGGAAGAATCTCGCTGGTGTGGCGGCTTCTTATCTGAAAAGATGGGCCGCCGCTATAGAAATCTGACGTCAAGGTTGCGTATCCGGCAAAACGGTGGCCCCTGAATGCTGCAACGATTTTGTCTCCTCGCCCCATCTGGCTGAGATCATCGATATTCGGCCCCTCATTTAGCCATCCCGGAGGATAATTCTGCGCGGCAACGCCCATACGCACCATGATCCTCCACGAATCGGGGTACCAATCGTACATGATCTGAAATAGCCAGAAACAAGGCGTCGCGAGTTCCTGGCCTGATTTGGGTTCGACGACCTGAATCTCGTCCGGTGGCAGCACTCTTGGCTCTCCATCGGCAGGTCGTTCATTTGCCGGCGTGTCGTGCATCAGGCGGTCGAGGATGCCGTTGACGAAAGCGGCCGACTGGGCGGTGCCGAACTGTCGGGCCAGATTGATGGCCTCGTCGATCGCCACCCGGTCGGGGGTGTCGGATTGGAGGATCTCGTAGGCGCCCAGGCGGAGGACGTTGCGGTCGGTCGGGGGCATGCGCTCGAGGCTCCAGTTGGCCGCCGCTTCGGCGATCACGCGGTCCAGCTCGGCCCGGTTGCGGCGGACGCCGGCCACCAGTTCCCTGGCGAAATCGACTAACTCGGGAAGTCTTAGCCGCTGCTCGATCAGAGCATCGGCGTGAGCCGGATTGTGTCGGGGGTTCAAGTCGTCCTGAAACAGGACCTGCAACGCGACTTGCCGGGCTCGACTGCGACGGGTCATGCGTTCACTCGTTGGAGTTCTGCGGTCGAATTACGGCGCTTTCCAGCGTTGCTGATTTCCAAAACCCCTCACCCCCAGCCCCTCTCCCCGCAAGCGGGGCGAGGGGAGAGAATTCTACGACGGCAGCTTCGCCATGAGGTTGACCATTTCGAGGGCTGCCTCGGCGCATTCCATTCCCTTGTTGCCGGTTTTGCTCTTGGGGGTGTCCTTCCCCCTGGTTCCCGCCTGGCCGCCGGACCGGGCGATCGCCTGTTCGAGCGTGTTGCACGTGAGGACGCCGAAGAGGACCGGAACGCCCGATCGGACCCCGATGTCGGCCAGCGCGGAGCTGACCGCCCGATTGATGTGTTGATCGTGGCTGGTCTCGCCGCGGATCACGGCGCCCAAGCAGAGCACCGCGACGTATCGGCCGCTTTCGGCCAATCGACTGGCCACGGTGGGGATCTCGAACGTCCCGGGCACCCAGGCGACGTCGATTGCGTCGTCCGCAACGCCGTGGGCGGTGAGCGTCTGGACGGCCCCTTCCAGCAGGTTCGAGGTGATCGACTCGTTAAACCGAGAAACGACAATGGCGAAGCGGCCCTTAGTCGGGCCGGCGGTTCCTTGATAGACGTTGGGCACGGTGGTTCTTGGGATGGGGGGAATTGAAGCGCGGCGAAGTTGTCAAGCCGCAAGCGGCTTGATGTCCCGTGTTGATTGCGAGTCACTCAACATCGCTCTCTCATCATTCATCATTCATCATTACTTCATGTTCATACTCATCAGGAACTCGGCGTTGGTCTGGGTCTTGCCCAGCCGGCTGATCAACAGCTCCATGGCATCGGGGGGATTCATCTCGTTTAGGACGCGGCGGAGCACGCACACGCGGCGGTGCTCCTCGGGGTCCATGAGCAGTTCCTCCTTTCGGGTGCCGCTGCGGTTGATGTCGATCGCCGGCCAGATCCGCTTGTCGACCAGGCTGCGGTCGAGGCAGATTTCCAGGTTGCCGGTCCCCTTGAACTCCTCGAAGATCACTTCGTCCATGCGGCTGCCGGTGTCGATCAGGGCGGTGGCGAGGATGGTCAGGGAGCCGCCCTCTTCGATTTTCCTCGCGGCGCCGAAAAAGCGCTTCGGCCGCTGCAGGGCGTTGGCGTCGACGCCGCCGGAGAGGATCTTGCCCGAGTGGGGGCACTCGGCGTTCCACGCCCGGGCGAGCCGCGTGATCGAGTCGAGGAAGATCATCACGTCGCGCCCGTACTCGACCATCCGCTTGGCCTTCTCGATCACCATCTCCGAGACCTGGATGTGGCGGGCCGAGGGCTCGTCGAACGTGGAGCTGATCACCTCGCAGTTGGCGCCCTTGACCTGCCGCTCCATGTCGGTCACTTCCTCGGGCCGCTCGTCGATCAGCAGCATGAAGACGTACAGTTCGGGGTAATTCTCCAGGGCGGCCTGGGCCATCTTCTGCATGAGGATCGTCTTCCCCGCCCGGGGCGGGCTGACGATCAGCCCCCGCTGCCCAAACCCCACCGGCACGATCATGTCGACCACCCGAGTGTTGACGTCGCGGGACTTGGCCTCCATCACGATCCGCGTATCGGGATGAAGCGGCGTCAGGTCGTCGAAGTAGACCTTCTGGGAAAGCTGGTTGGGGTCTTCGTAGTTGATCGCCTCGACCCGCAACAGGGCGAAGTAACGCTCGTTTTCCTTGGGCGGGCGGATCTGCCCGGAAACGGTCGAGCCGGTCTTCAGGCCGAACCGCCGGATTTGGCTGGGAGAGACATAGATGTCGTCCGGGCAGGAGAGGTAGTGGTAGTCGGGGCTGCGGAGGAAGCCGAATCCGTCGGGGAGCACTTCCAAGGTCCCCTCGCCAAACATCAGCCCGTTGAGCTTCACCCGCTCCTTGAGGATCTTGAAGATCAACTCCTGCTTCTTAACGCCCGAGTAGTCGGCGAGGTTTCCCTTGCGGGCCTCCTCGATCAGTTCGCTCATCGACATCCGCTGCAGCTCGGCGATGTGGGTGTCGCCCGACTGCTTGATCTGCTCGTAGCGCTCGTCGGTATCGTCCCCCGAGATCACTCCGGCCTCGCCGGCCAGTTCCTCGGCCAGGGAGACGGGCTCATCGTGCGACTTGACGCGCCGGCCGCCCGGCCGGCGCGAGTACCCGCCCGGGCCGGTCGTTCGCGACGTGACGCTCGGTCGGGGGTCTTTGGAATCTGCCATCGTCACGTGCTCCTGAAGTGGTGCGATTGGCCGGCACGCGGAAGGCGCCGGCGGTGGGGTTACGTGTTGCCTTCGAGGACACCGGAAAAAACGGGCAAAGCCGTGGGAAGAGATTTCGTGTCTTACAGTCGAGCTATCGGGCAAAAAAGCGCGAAGCCGACGGAATCTTGGGTTGTGGCGCCGGGGCCACCGGACGATTGGGGACTTAAGATGACCGGGGAATTAGGGTTCCGTGCGGAGCAGGGAGTGCCAAAAACGTTCGATTTCAGCTTGGGTCTCTTCGGGGGACCCGGAATTGTCTATCACCACGTCGGCTCGCTTGCGCTTGGCGTCGACGGAGTGCTGAGCCCGCTGGCGGGCGTCGAAATCCGCCTCGCTCCAACCACGCGCTCGAGCCCTGGCCAGCCGGAGCCGGCGCGGGGCATCGACGAACACCAAGATATCACACAATCTATCCCACCCCGCCTCCAAAAGCAACGGCGCATCGAGCACCGCCGCCACGCTGCCCAAGGCCACCAAGCGTTCGGCCTCGCGGGCGAGCTTTCGACCGATTTCGGGATGGGTCAGCCGCTCTAAAAACGTCCGTTCGCGCGGGCCGCCGGGAGGATCGGCAAACACGATCTCTCCCAACCGGGCCCGATCGATCCGGCCGTCGGCGCCGAAGATCGCTTCCCCCCACCGGTCCCGGGCGGCGGCCTCGATCTCGGGCATGCGCAGTACGTCGTGCCCGGCGCGGTCGGCGTCGAGCAGGCCGGCCCCCAGCCGAACCAACTCCCGGGCAACGAGGCTCTTGCCTCCGGCCACCCCGCCCAGTACGCCGATCACCTTCATGTCGTATTAACGGCCCCTCAGGTCAGTGGCTTGGTGTCGGCCCAGTTGGGCCCTGCTTTCACGTCGACCTTGAGTGGAACGTTCAAGGACTCAGCCCCGACCATCTCTTCGACAACGAGCCGGGCCAAGTCGTGGAGTTTTGCGGTGGGAACTTCGAAGATCAATTCGTCATGAATCTGGAGCAACATCCTGGCGGGCATCCGCTCCCGCCGCAGGCGCCGATGGATCGCGATCATCGCCTGCTTGATAAGGTCTGCCGCCGAGCCTTGGATGACCGTATTGACGGCGGTCCGCTCGGCGAGGTTCCGTTGGCGGCCGGCATCCGCACGCACCCCCCGGATCGCTCGGCGCCGACCGAAGATAGTACTAACATACCCCTTTTCGCAACACTCCGCCAGTACCTGCGCGAGAAACTTCTCAATGCCCGGATACCCCTCAAAATAGGCATCGATGAACTCGGCCGCCTCCTGCTGGTCGATCCCCAACTGCTTGGCCAGGCCAAACGGGCTCTGCCCGTAAATCACCCCAAAATTCACCGCCTTGGCCTTGCGGCGCATCTCCCCGGTTACCTCTTCCAGGGGGACCCCGTAGACCTGGCCGGCCACCCGGGCGTGGATGTCCTCGTCCCGTGAAAACGCCTCCGAGAGACGCCCGTCGCCCAAAAAATGGGCCAGCACCCGAAGCGCGATCTGCGAGTAGTCGGCCGCCATCAGCACCCAGCCTTCTTCGCCGGGCACAAAGGCCGAGCGGATCTCCCGCCCCGCCTCGGTTCTGACGGGAATGTTCTGCAGGTTCGGATCGCTCGAGCTGAGCCTGCCCGTGGCGGCCACCACCTGGTTGAACGACGCGTGGACCCGGCCCGTGCCGGGATGGACCATCTCCGGCAGCGCGTCGACGTAGGTCCCCTTCAGCTTGGCCACCTGCCGGTACTCGATGATCTTGGCCGGCAAGGGGTGTACCGCGGCCAACTCCTCCAAGACCCCGGCGTCGGTGCTCGGCCCGGTCTTGGTCTTCTTCAGCACGGGGAGCTTCTGTTCCGTGAACAGGATCTCCTGAAGCTGCTTGGGGGAAGCGATGTTGAACGTCCGCCCGGCCAGATCGTAGATCTCCCGCTCGAGGGTCTCGATCCGCGCGGCGTGTCGCACGCTGAGTTCGGCCAGCCGATCGACGTCGATCTTGATCCCGTTGTATTCGAGCTCGACGAGCACGTCGATCAGCGGCAGCTCCAACTCCGTCAAGAGTTTCTCCAGGCCCGCTTCGGCCAGCTTCTCCGCCAATAGCGGGCGCAGCCGAAGCGGCAACAGGGCGTCCTCGCCCGCGTAGTCGGCGACCTGGCCGACGGGCACCTCGTCCATGCGCTTCTGATTCTTGCCCGTGCCGATCAACTCGCTGATCTTGATCGTGGTGTGGTCGAGGTATCGGAGGGCCAAGTCGTCGAGGTTGTGGTTTCGCTGACCGGCGTCGAGGAGGTAGCTGGCCACCATGGTGTCGAAGGCCACTCCGGCCAGCTCCACGCCCGCCGAACGGAGCACGATCATGTCGTACTTGAGGTTCTGGCCGACCTTCTCGATCGCGCGGTCTTCGAGCACGGGCCGCAGTGCTTCGAGCGTCTTTTCGGGGTCCAGGCACCGTTGGCCCGCCGGGGCGCGAACCGGCAGATACCATGCCTCGTCGTCCTTCCAGGCGAACGAGAGGCCGACGAGCTGGGCCCAGCGCGGCCAGACGCTCGTCGTCTCGGTGTCCAACGAAATGCACTTCTGCTGGCGGAGCTGGCCGACAAACGCCTCCAGTGCCTCGGGCGTGTCGACAAGCCGATACTCGGCCCGGATCTCCGGTTTTCTCGGAGCCGGCTTGCCCTCCAGCGCGTCGACCTTTTCGGCCAGGCTACGGAACCCGAACTCCTGGAACAGTTCCAGCACCCGATCGCGATCAATGCCGCCGGTGCGCCCGCCGGCCCAGTCGACCGCTACAGGCACGTTGGGATCGAGGCGGACCAGCTTGCGGCTCAGCAGGGCCTGCTCGCGCCCGTCGATCAGGTTTTGCTTTCGCTTCGTGCCCGACACTTCTCCGGCGTGGGCGAGCACTTCTTCCAAGGTGCCGTACGTTTCGAGCAACTGCCGGGCGAACTTGGGCCCGATGAGCGGCACGCCCGGCACGTTGTCGACCGAATCCCCGACCAGGGCCTGGAAATCGACGACCTGCTCGGGCGCGATGCCCCATTCGGCCGTCAGGGCGTCGCGGTCGTAGAGCCGGTCCTTGCGGATGTTGTAGAGCTTGACCCGATCGGTAATCAGTTGGCGGCAGTCCTTGTCGCTGGTCACCAGGCAGCACTCCCCGCCCCGCTCCTCGACGATTCGGGCGAGCGTGGCCATCACGTCGTCGGCCTCGAACGATTCGCACCCCAGGGCGGGGATCCCCAGCGGGCCGATCAATCGCCGGATCGACGCGACCTGGGGCCTCAGCTCGTCGGGCATCTCCGGCCGGTGGATTTTGTACTGGTCGAAAAGGTCGTGGCGAAAGGTCTTGCCCGGCAGGTCGAAGGCACAGAGCAGATAGTCCGGCCGCTTGACCTCCAGGAGGTAGAGCATGTCGCGGGCAAACCCGAAAACGGCGGCGACCGGCTCCCCCCGGGGGCCGGCCATTTCGGGGAGCGCGTGAAAGACCTGGTAAATCAGCGAGTGGGCATCGACCACGTAGACCGTCTGCCCTTCGAGACTCTCGGGCGGCGTGTCGGAGGTGCCGACCGGCGTGGGGGCCTCCGCCGGGTCCTTCCCGGCCGAAGGCGGATTGTCAGCCGTCGCTTCGAGACCGGGGAAGGTTTTTTGACGGTCACGCGGTTCCATCGGTCACCCCCTGGAAAGACGCCCGATCCTAGTGCTTTGGCTGCGGGATTGTCAAGGCGTTGGCTGGCAAAGAGTTACGCCGCCGAAGAGGGGTGCCCCCGAGCATGGACGGTGAGGACTTCCGCCCATTCTGAGGGGGCTTTCCGTTGACACCGGTTTTCTGTCGGTTTAGAATCGACTTAGGTTCTTTTCCCAGAAAAGTTTACCCCTCGGTATCTCTTCCCCTCCGGCGGCGGTTGGGAAGGATCGTGGCGAAGAGGCACATTTCGTTTCACCAGCGCGGGGTGTACCCACCTTTGGGTAGGCGCCGTCGAATAGGAGCACTTCAGTCATGGCGCGAGAAAATCAGGGGTTACAGATCGCGTTGATCATCTTCGTCATGCTCACCATTATCCTGGGTGTGACGACCTTCATCTTCTTCCGACAGTACGAAGAAGCCGCAGCCAAGGCCGCGGAGGCCCAAGCGAGCGCCAGCGAGGCGGAGGGAGCCGCCAGCAAGATCCAAGGAGACTTTAACACGCTCAAAGGCTACTTCGGCGTTGCCGCCACGGAGAACATCGAACCGATCGGCGAGCAATTTCTTGCGGCCATGAGCACGTACGCCCCAACCATGCCCGAGGCGGATCGCGATTGCCTGAACGTGCTCAAGGCCCAGTACGGCGCGATCCAGGCCAAGGACGCGTCGTTGGCCAGCGAGTTGGCTGCGCGGCAAAAGGTGCAGGACGATTACGAGGCGCTCGAGCAGATCAAGGCGCCTTTGGTGGTCCAGCAGAAGAAGCGGGCCGACGACCGCGACGCCGATCTGGCCAAAGCGCGGTCCGACTACAACGACGCCCGAACGGCGCTGAACCAGGAAAAACAGAGCCAACTCCAACTCTTCACGCAGCGAAAACAAGAGGACGCCGTGAGGGCCCAGGGCCTCGAAACGCAGATCGGCGATCACGTGGCGACGATCGATAAGCTGACAAGCCTGCTTGGGGAAGCTAACAAAGAGATCATTGGGATCCGGAAGCCCACGTTTGAACAGGCCGACGGCAAGATCCGCTGGGTCAATCAGCGAAACAAGACCGTGTGGATCAACCTCGGGCAGGCCGACGCGCTTCAACGCCTGACCAGCTTCAGCGTCTATCCGGCCGACACGAACGACGTGACCAGGGTTGGCAAAAAGGCCAGCATCGAGGTCACCCAAGTCCTCGGCAATCACCTGGCCGAAGCGCGGATCGTCGAGGACGAGCCGAGCGATCCGATCTTGCCGGGCGACGTGATCCACACGCCGGTTTGGGCCCCGGGCGAGCGGGAGCACTTCGCCCTGACCGACGGCATGGACATCGACGGCGACGGCAAGAGCGATCTGCAGATGGTGTTGAACATTATCCGCATGAACGGCGGCGTGGTCGACTGCTACGTGACCGACGAGGGCGAACGGGTCGGCGATTTCACCAACGACACGCGCTACCTGGTCATCGGCGACCAGCCCGACGAGACCTCGACCGAGGCGCGCCTCAATGCCCGCAAGGCCATTCTCGACGACGCCGCGAGGCGGGCCGTGATGGAGATCAAGCTGTCGGCCCTGTTGGACAAGATGGGCTGGAAGAATCAGGCTCCCGTGGTCCGCTTCGGCCGGGACGCGAACCCCAACGACTTCAAGGCCCTGCCGCCCGAAGGAGGCCCCAAGACTTCCACCGGGACCGTCTCCCCCTTGTTCAAGTCACGAACACCGCCCCGCAGCTCGAACGGCACCGCTTATTGAAGGGGCTTTCGAGTCCGGCGCTTTGAGTGACGCCGGCCCACTGGTCCGCGCAGCCAGCTCAGACCTGGCCCGCACTCAGGTCTTCCAGGGCGGGCGTTTCCGGCAGGCATTCCGCGATGCCGGGCGGCAGCCACTCGGAGGCATCGGAGGACGGGCTCGGCGTCGAGGACGGGCAGGCGGCCGGCTTCGCCGAGGAAGACCGGCTTTTCTCATCCTCTTCGGGCGCCTCGGCAAACAGCTGCGCGCCGAGCCATTCCAATTCGGCCGCCCGGAGCCTCAACATCGGGCTCACGTTATCCGGATGGAGCCGCTCCGACTCCAGAAAGAGCCGCGCCGGGTCTTTCAAGTGCTGATGTCGGGCGACGCGCCACAGGAGCCACCACTGCGACAAACGGAGCCGGTGTGCCCTGCAGAGGGCAAAGAAGAGCGTCGGCGAGTTGTCGACGGGCCGCCGTCCCTCCAGGCGTTCCACCACCCTCGACAAGAGCCAAACGCCCACCACGATACACACCAGGATCAACACGCCCGTGGTCACGTACCCCGACTCGACCCTAGTTTGGCGGCCCTGGAATTCACGGGCGAGATCGCCCAGGGGATTCTGTCGGGCCAGCAGAACGCAGTCGATCAAGAGGTGGTTCATCGCGCCGGCCCTTGCGAGTCTTGTGGATCGAATGGGCGATTGAGCCACGAGAACGACATGCTTCGCTCGGCGATACTCTCCCGGGCCGCGTCCTCGACGGCGGCACTGCGATCCTGGAGGGCCTCCTGGAGGGCTTTCAGGCTGGCGGCCGACTCGGCGCGACCGAGCGCCTTGGCCGCCTCGGCGCGCACGATGTGGTCGTCGTCGCGAAGCAGTCCCAGGATCGTCTCTTCCACGGGTTTGACGGCCCCGATCGCGCGGGCCATCGAGAGGGCCCTCAGTCGCCGTGTGCGGACACGCGACTGCAGTTCCGCCTCGAGCTGAGGGATCGTCCGGCGATCCACCTTTTTGACCAGCGCGCCCGTGCTGCTGCGGACTTCCTCGTCCAGCATGTCGTAGGCTGCCAGGAACCTTGGGAAGCTGAACTCGTCGAGGCCGGCCCGGGCGGCGTCGCGCACGACGGCGTGTGGGCTGTCGACCTTCTCGACCAGGCGGGGCAGCGCCCCCAGGACGCCTCGGTGGCGGAGTTGCTTCAACACGGTGGCCTGGACCTGCGGATCCTCGTCGTCGAGGGCCTGGAGGACCACGGCGTTGGCGTCCGCGCCGTTAAACTCGCTCAGGGCCTCCGCCGCGGCCCTGCGGCCCATCGGCTCTCCGTGTAGCAGGAGGTGCTTCACCAAGGCGAAGGTATTCGCACGGGGGATGTTGCAGCCCATGGCCAGCTTGACCGCCGCATGCTGCTCGGCTCCGTCGAGCCGGTCGAGAGCGGCGTCGTCGTGTTCCAGCCAGGCGATCGATTCGCTCCGTTTCAGGTTTCGCTTCACGGGGCCGGAGGGCTCATGACCGATCTTTCGCAGCAAGTAGCGAATGAACGCCGGGTCCGACCGTTTCGACACGACCGAGAGCGCGGCCGACGATGTCCGAGGATCGTCCAGAAACGCCAACAGCAACCCGATCACGCCCGGCAAGGGACTCTTTGAGAGGACGTCGACCAGGACCAGAAACGCCGACTGGTGCGGATCGTTCAAGACCCGCTTCAACACGATGCCGTCGCGACGGACCAGGAGCAGATACGCCTCGACGATCTCTCGCCGCTTGTGCTTGGAGAACCGTCCCACCGACAGTTCCAAGGCCGCGACCACATGCCGGCGGATCAGCTCCGGATCCCGCCGGCCGTCGTGACGGCGCGCCCCGGCCAGCTCCTGGTACAAGAGGTCGACCAGCTCCAACATCGTCGTCCCGGCCAACTCCCGGTTGGGACTCGACTCGTCCTCCAGAACCGTGAGCAAAGCGGGAACCAAGTCATATTCCTGGAACCAGCGGGCCGCCTCGCAAGCGTTAACACACAACTGCAAATCGTCTCCCAAAACGGCGTCGCGAAGCACGTGCGTCACGCGCCCGACGTGCGTTTGGAAAATCGCTTTGGATCGGTCATCGGCCGTGTGCAAACGCCGCAAGGCTTCCCGGTGTCCCTCGGCGCTGCGGCGCCAGAGAACCGCTGCCAACGCTCCCTCCCGGATCCCCGCGCTGGGAGAATCCAACGCGGGAACGAGAACCCGAAGGGCCGCATCGTTGTGCGTCCTTTTGAGCAAATCGAGTGTGGTTTTCAGCCCTTGGCTCACGCCGTGTCCACCTTCCGTTGGAGCCGTGCCATGCTGCATCGTTCAGGCATGCGCGTACCCTTCCCCCATCCTTGCAAGTATTGCCCAGATTCTCCATTTTGGCGTTACTGGTCTCGCCATTGCAGACCAATCCCCTACATGGGGTGGTTTTGTGCCGGTAAATACCCCTCGTTCGGTGGATTCCTTGAGGAATCGGCACCGACCGGGACATTCTCGGTTCGCCGTGGGGGAAAGCGGGCCCAAGCGCGGGGAGACGGAGAGGCTGTCAGCCGTGGGCCGTAAGGGATTGTGCTTCGTCGACTTCGTCTTCGATCCGGATCGGTTTGACGTCGAACTTTGGGCACTGGCCGAGGAAGCGGGCGGGGTTGTTGTGAAAGACCTCGACGGCCTCCTGGAGCGAGTGCCCGCGGCGGCGGAACTCGAGCACGCACTCCTGCAACGTGAACGGGTCACTGGGGCCCCAATCGGCCGACGAGTTGACCAGCGTCCGCTGGTGGCCGTACCGTTCGAGCATGTCGACCGCCCGCTTGGGCGAACACTTGGTGATTGGGTAGAGCGTGAAGCCGACCCAATAGCCGGCGTCCTTGGCCTGGCGGATCGTGTGCTCCTCGACGTGGTCGATCCAGACTCGGTCGGGGTTGACCGGCATCCCTTTGAGAATTTCCAGCGCCCGCTTCGTTCCGTGCAATTTGTCTCCCAGGTGCGGCGTGTGAATGAGCAGGAGTTGGTCGTACTGGATGGCCATTTCCACCTGCGCCTGCATGATCTCGCACTCGTTTCTTGACGACAGGTGCAGGCCGGTCTCCCCAACGCCCAACACAGTAGGCTTCTCGAAGAATTCCGGCATGTGTTCGAGCACGGCCCGGCTCAGCT
>JBDRTC010000248.1:0-3776 GCA_043824335.1 Planctomycetota bacterium
GACGGTGGGAGTTCGTCAAGCCACCGAAGATACAGGTCAATGATCGCAGCCGTCGCGGTAAAGGCGTCACACGTCAACAGACTGAAGGACAAGCATTCGGTGAACGCCTTGTCTGTGGGATCGACATCGATCGGTTCGCCGCCAAACAGCGATTTCGGCTTCGTATGGATTGGGGAATCGTGCTGTTCCCATGCCCGTCGGTGGATTTCCTGTCCCCACTTGTCTCTGGGATCGTTAGCCCCGATTTTCGTTTCCAAACAACGGGGATACTGCATGCCGTGCTTGTGAACGATCTCGTCCCGCAGCTTCAGGAGATCGGCCGCGACCGGTTCCAACGCCGTGAATGCGTCTTCGTCGCCGAAAAACAGATGAACGCGCTCAGCCGCGAAACGCCGACCAAAGATTCGCGGGTCCGGTGACACCACGATGGCGCGTAACGGCTCCACGCCTTTCGGCCAGCAGTGGTCCGGCGGGATCCGGCCGGCAATCTCGGAACGACCGAATTTCGTCGGCCGGCCATGGAATTGGGGAACTCTGCCAATAGAGGAGACGCCTTGGCCTTCGGGCAACACGAGCATGTGAACCAGCCGGCGGTATTCCGTTGCCGCTGATTCGGCTCGCCCTTTCAAGCTCAAAAGAGCGGTGCGACAGAAATCCGAGCTTGACATTCGTCGATCCTTCCTTTTTGCCGGCCCGGCCGGATGGAACCTGGGGCGAAGGATCGAACAAAGCCTCAGGTCACCCATCCGGCCAGCGCGCCGCGGCCAACGGCTACCGGCACCTTGCATTATTATACCGATCCCACCTCTACTTGAGCAGGAATCCTGCCCTGGTTGCCTCCTGTATGAACGAGACCATCTTCCCGAGCCTGGGCTAGCCCCTGGGTCGCCCCGTGTTGCCGACGCTTCGTCGCGAGCTTCACGCGCCGGGCGAGAACAGCCACGCCCGGACGTGCTCCGCCACGGCCACCAGCCTATCGTCGCTGATCCGCTCGCGGTAAACGGAGGCCATGTCGCCTCGGTCGTGGCCCATGATGGCATCGACTGCGATCTGGTCCTTGCTGTCACCGGCGATTGTCTCGAAGGTGTGCCGCAAGGCGTAGAAGTTCAAACCGGGCCGATAGATCTCCAGCCGGCGCAGCAACTTCCCGAATTGCAGACCTAACGAGTCAATCCACGACCGGCCTTTCCCTGGACGTACCCACGGCCGGCCCAGAAACGTCAGGAACACCAGGTCAGCGTCGGCGGTGTTTCTCGGCTTGGGCTTGACCTCGATGGCCTCATGGATCGCCTGGACGGTGCCTTGCCACAGCGGACAGCGTCGAGGGACCCCCGTCTTAGGTCTTGGGTAGTCGATCCAGCCGTCGTCCAGGTCGACAGCGTCGACGGGCAGCGTTGCCACATCCGTATTGCCAAAACCGCAGTTCACGCCCAGCAGGATCATAGCCCGCAGTTGTGGCGTTGCCGTGTCGAGTAATCTCCGGATCTGCTCAGCTTCCAGCATCCGAGGGCCTTTGACTGTCCGATTCTGACGCATGACCTTCCTGCTGGGAGGCTTGAAGGTCGGACCAAACCGGACCGGCCGGTCGATCAGGCCGGAGTCGTAGCCATACTTGAATACCGAGCGGACCCGCTGGATCTCGGTTCCCAAGTAGACCGGCCCGAGGGTCTCCGCCATACTCGCCCGCAGCCGTTCGAAGTCGCTTGCGTCCAGATCATCGACCGGACGGGTCTTGCTAAATGCGTTCACAATCCGATCGGACGTGACGTAGTAATCGGAAAACGTCCGGATGCGAATTTCCCCAGCATCCATCAGCAATTTCTTCGCCGTCAGGTAACGATTGACCAGCTCCCTGACCGTCAGCCCCTCACCTTTAGGTCTCGGAGTTCGCCCGGCGTAAAGATCATCCTTCTGATCCAGGTATTTACGGAGGGCTGCATCAGGGTCACCCCAAGGGCCGAAGTAATGCAGTTTCCCCCTGATTTTTTTGGCCCACCTTCGGGTGGCATGTGGGAAGAGGGGGAAATCGGGGTATGGCTTCTTGGGTTTCTGAGGTGGCGTGTTAGAATGGGGCAACTTGACTTCTCCCTGGATATTGGGTGTCAAATCGGGTGTCACTTATGATAGCCGATCCCTGAAAGAAGTCAATGTGCCTTTGGTTTTTTGGGGTTTTGTAGGATCATCCGTGAGGAGGAGTGCCCATCATGGCCAAGATTGATCGGCGAGAATTCCTTACCCGCTCGAAACAGGTCGGGCTTGGCGCGGCGGCCGGGGCCTCGTTGCTGGCCGTGCCCAAGCCGGTGCGGGGACTTAACGCCAATGAGAAGATCGTGCTGGGCATTGTAGGGATCCGCGGGCGGGGGCACCTGTTGGCGATGGGTTTCGCCCTGCGAGACGATTGCGAGATCGCCTACATGGCCGACGTCGACGAGCGAAACTTCAGCACAACCGCCTCGCCGGGCTACATGAGGTTCACGCCTCCCGAGCTTGGGGCATTGCCGCGAATCGAGGGCGTGGCAAAGGCCCAGGGCAAGCCGGCCAAGGCGGTGATCGATTTCCGCCGCGTGTTGGAAGACAAGTCGGTCGACGCCATCGTCACCGGCACGCCCGACCACTGGCACGCCCTCATCACCGTGTGGAGCTGCCAGGCGGGGAAGCACGTCTACGTCGAGAAGCCGGCGTCGCACAGTCCCTGGGAGGGCAAGAAGATGGTCGAGGCGGCGCGGAAGCACAATCGCGTGGTCCAGCTCGGCACGCAAAGCCGAAGCGCGCCCTACATGATCAAGGCCAAGGAGTACATCGAAAGCGGCAAGCTGGGCGACATTCATCTGTGCCGCGTCTACAACCAGAAGACCTGGGGCAACGTCCCGCCGGTCGACGACGGCGACACGCCCAAGGGCCTCAACTGGGAGATGTGGAACGGCCCCGCCCCGGAGAACCGGTACAACTTCAACTACTGGGAGCACTGGAACCATTTTTGGCGCTACTCCGGCGGCGACAGCATCAACGACAGCATCCACCAGTACGATCTGGCCCGATGGCTCTGTGGGGTCGACTACCCCAAGTCGGTCTACTCGACCGGCGGCCGCTGGGCGCAAGAGGGAGCGTTCGACACGCCCGACACGCAACTGGCCGTCTACGAGTTCGACCGCATGGTGATGGCCTTCGAGATGACCCTCTACACGCCCTACATGATGCTGGCCGACCAGGCGCTTCGCGACGGCGACATCTTCCCGCACTGGCCGCAGTATGCCTCGCGCATCGAGCTGTTCGGCACCAAGGGCCTGATGATGGTGGGCCGGCACGGCGGCGGCTGGCAGGTGTTCCACCGTCCCCACCAGCGCGAGCCGGTGGTCGCCGAACAGATGTACGGCCGCTGGAGCGACGAAGAGCACCGCACCGACTTCCTCGACGCCATCCGCAACGGCCGGCGCTCCAACGCCGACATCCAGGAAGGGCACCGCAGCACGCTGCTGCCCCAACTGGCCAACATCAGCTACCGCCTCGGCGGCGAGAAGCTCCTGTTCGATCCAAGCACCGAAACGTTCACCAACAGCGAGGCCGGAAACGCGCTATTGAAACGCGAGTACCGCGAGCCGTGGGTGGTGCCGGATCAGGTGTGAGTCCCGCAGGAACGGCCGAAAGCAATGAATTCAGGTTCATCCGGCGGAAGCGTACTTCGGCTTCTCCCCAGCGGAGTACCGGTGCCTCTTCTCTGTTCATCGATGCGCCGAAGCCCTTGGATTTCTTCGAGTTACGACCGTCCGGCAACAGAG
>JBDRTC010000249.1:0-2794 GCA_043824335.1 Planctomycetota bacterium
CGACATGTCGAGCTTATCGACAAGCTTGCCGTGGATGCACTGCTTCAACTGCTCGAAGCTGCCCTCCTTCTCTGCGGGCCGCAAAGCGGCGCTAGGGGTCTTCATGGTGGATGTGTAGACTCCTCTCGACTTCCTCGGTTCCAACACAACACGGTCGTGCTCCAAGAGTGGAGCGAGCCCCGACTGCGGCCGCATTCTCTTAGTGCACCCTTGATAAGCATAGCCTACCGATAGCGAAAGGTGGGAAGCCCCGACGGCAGTTGACGCCAGAACAGGTCTTGCCGAAGGTGACGGTTTTGACGATCGGCCCCAGGAAAACGGAGAAGGGAGAACAGAAAACGTGTGAGGGGCCTCTTCTTGGCAGTTACTCACTGGACTTCTGCAAAAGTCCAGTCATTTAGCCAGAGGGTCAGCCGGTAGGGGCCAAACGAAGAGACTGACGACTACTTGCCGACCTTGCCGAAGAGGCGGCCCCAGCCGGACTGCTTGGTCACCGGATCGGCCATCGGCCCCTTCTGGGTGTTGGAGATCGCCTCGGCCAGCCCCACGATCAACTGCGTGATCGGGGCCTTCGGCGCCTGCTCGATCAGGGGGACCCCGTTGTTGCGGACCTCGATCATCGTCCGGTAGTCGTTGGGGAGCTGCCAGAACACCTCCTTGCCGATCGTGTCCTGCGCCTTTTTGAGCGTGATCTGGCCGCTCTCCAGACCGGTCCGGTTGACCACGATCTTGACCTTCTCGGCCATGCCTTCCATCTCGCCGAAGGACATCATCAGCCGAACCACGTTGCGAAGACAGGGCAAATCCAACTGGGTGACCAGCAGGATGTGTTGGGCCATCTCCAAAGCCATCATGTCGATCGGGCTGTAGCTCTTCGAGAGGTCCAGCACCAAGTGCGTAAAGGTCGCCTTTAACAGCCCGATGACCCGCTGAATGTCCTCCGGCGTGATCAGGGCGATGTCTTCCAGTTGCACCGGGCGGGGCAGGAGGAAGAGCCCGGAGGAGTGCTTCGTGAGCGACCGCTTCAACAGGGTGAAGTCGAGTCGGGTGACGTTTTGGGCCACGTCGACGAGGGTGTAATCGGGGATCGTGTCGAGAAACACGTCGGCGTCGCCCAGGCAAAGATCGAGGTCGACCAGTGCCACGGTGTTTTTGGGGTCCCTGGCCAGGGCGCAGCCCACGTTCACGGCGATGCTCGTGGTGCCCACTCCGCCGATTGCCCCGGCCACGGCCACGACCACGCTCCCCCGCGATTGGCTTTTCCCGCCGCCAAACCGGCGCTCGCTGATCCGGCCCAGGGCGGCCAGCAGGTCCTCGATCCGCACCGGCTGCGTGAGAAACTCCTTGGCCCCGGCCCGCATCGCCTGCAGGATCAGGTTGCCGTCACCGGAGGAGCTGACGACCAGAACGGAACAATCGGGCGAGCTTTCACTGAGCCGGGTAACCAGCGCCAACGCCTTGTCGGGATTGTCGTCGATGGCCACCAGGCCGATGTCGGGCTTGGTCTGCGCGACCACGTCGGCGAAGAACTCGTACCGCGAGCACTCGGCTTCGAGCCAGATCATATCCATGCCCAAGAGCATCGTCTTCAACGCGTCGCGTGAAGAGTCGCTAGGGTCGACGATCGCCAAGCGGAGAACGTTGCTCATGGGCCTAAAGTCAAAGAAGCCGAGTTGTGAGCTGGGAACCAAGCTTGCCGGAACGCCCGCCCCACGGGCGAGTGCCCGCCCCTTGCGGGCTCTCCACAAGTATTGCTTACGATTCCCTACTCTGCGACGTCGTAGCCGATCGGCCCCATGAAACCGGGAAGATCCGGGGCCGAGCCGGTCGCGATGGCTACCGGCCGAGAGCTCGGACGACCGGAAGATACCTGCCGCGGCAATCTATCGGGAAAGGAGCCGGCCGACGGCTGCGGGGCGGGTGGTTCCGAAGGAGCAGGCGTTAGAATCTGCCCAGGCGGCATAATCTGCCCGGGTCCGCCTTGGTTGGTCCCGGGAGCGCCTGGCGGGCAGCACTTGGGCACTTCGATGTGGCCTCTCAAGCCCAGTTCCCAGTCGCTGGGGCTGGTCGTACGCGAGCCGGGGCCGCAGGGGGGCACTTCCTCGGCGTCCATGGCGTCTACGAGTTCGGGCGTGACGAAGATCAACAGCTCGATCTCGTTGTTCCGCTCTTCCACCCGGCGAAACAATGCCCCCACGTAGGGCACGTCGCTCACCCAGGGAATCCCGCGCCGCGTGGACTCGATCCGGTTCTGTACCAGGCCGGCGATGGCCAACGTCTGCCCGGCCTGCATCTCGACGCCCGTGTCCACTTTGCGCGTCAAGAGGGCGGGAATGTTGTCGACGGTAAGGGTCCTGTCGAGCTGACTGACTTCGGGACGCACCTCCAGGCGGATCCGGCCATTCCCCAACACAACGGCCACGAAGTCGACCGTAGTGCCGTATTCGATTTGGATAGGCTGCGCCGCTGCCAACCCTTGCGGCACAATGGTGAACTCGCCACCCACGTGGAACTTCGCGGGGCGGCCACTGATCGCGACCAGCGTGGGCTCGGCGAGAAGCTTCGCCAGGTTGTCCTGCCGGAGCGCTTCCACGACCCCAAAGAGATCCGTGTCGCCGAGGACGTCGAACCGGATGTTGGGGCTCCCGACGATCAAGCCGCTCGCCGCGTCGACCAAGCCGCTGCCGCCGCTGGTGAACAGGCCGCCGTTGGTGATGATCGACCAATCAAACCCCAGGTTTCGGAGCTTCGTCCGCGAAATCTCCATCACTTTGACGTGCAACATCACCTGGTG
>JBDRTC010000250.1:0-7498 GCA_043824335.1 Planctomycetota bacterium
GCAGCCGTCTTCGAGCATCATGCTCTGGGCGAAGCAGGTGGCGCTGTAGTCGTCGCCCAGCCCGGGGAACGACTGGATCGTGTAAAAATCCCAGCCATTCACTTCCACGCACTTCTTGATCGCGAGGTACAGCCGCATCGACCGCTCGTTCACCACGTTCTTTTCCGGCAGACGGCCGAAGAGCTTTTCGATTCTCGGCTCCAGGGCGGCAAGCTCGGAATCGGAGATTTCCCCGGCGGTGCGGATCAGCTCGGTGGTGTCGCGGGTGTCGATGTCGACGCCGAACGTCCGCATCCACTGGCTGGGGTCGGCCACGCCGCAGGTCTGGCCCATGCCGCGTCCGCCGAACGAGCCGACGGTCGACATGTTGAGCCAATTCTTCAGATGGGCCGCTCTCGCGAAGCTGGCGATGCGGTCGATCTCCTGGCCGTCGTCGGCCGCGCCGTAGACGAAGTTGTGCGGGATGCCCACCTCCAGCAGGGCGCCGTGCAGCACCAGCCCTCCGACCGGCCGCCACCCTTGCGAGCCGGGATGCGTCCAGAGGAGCACGCCCTTACCGGTCATGGAAAAGTCGCGGATCGCGGCGATCATGTGCGCGGCCCACACCCAGGTGCCCGAGAAGAGGATCACGCAGTCGACCCGGTCGTCGTCCTTCATTTTCTTCAAGGCCGCCCGGGCTTCCTCCTTCGAGGCGACGACGACCTCGTGCTCCACCAACTCGATGCCCTGCTCCTTGAGGGCCTGCTTGGAGGCGGCGACGACCCGATCGTCGATAAACGGCCGGCCCATGGGGTCCAGAAGCCCGTCCTTGTGAACCCCGTAGACGATAAACCCCACAGTTGGGCGGATCATTGGGATAGCTCCTTTCAAGCGGTCCGATTCGAGAACTCCCGCATCAGGGGATAAAGTTCCTTGTAGGCGCCGAAGCGCTCGGTGTAAAGGGAGGCGCGTCGCGGATCGGGTTCGACGACGCTGGTAGTTTGCACCCAGGTCTGGGCAAGCTCCCGGGGCTCGGCGCCGGTTTGGGCCGCGCAGGCCAACATGGCCACGCCGAGGCAGCCGGCCTCGGTGACCGCCAGGGTGGTGATGGGGCGGTTGAGGACGTCGGCCTTAAGCTGCGTCAGGGCCGCGCTCTTGGCCCCGCCGCCGATGGCGCGGAACTCGCGGATATCGAGCCCGGCCTGCTCCAGGATGTCGACGTTCAACCGCATCTCGAAGGCCACGCCTTCGAGCAAGGCTCGAAGCACTTGCCCTCGCTTCGTGGTGAGCCTGAGCCCGAGGATCGCCCCGGGCACCTTGGCGTCGAAGTACGGCGTGCCCGACGGAGTGAAATAGGGGAGCACGAGCGGGTCGCCGGGTTCGGCCGGCATCCCCTCGATCAAGAGGTCGTAAGGATCGGCTCCCGTTCGTTTGGCCTCGTCCACCTCGGGCTGGCCCCATTCGTCGCGGAACCAGCGGAGCAGGTTGCCGCCGGTGAGGCTGAACAGCACGGTGGTGTACATGCCCCCGGCGGTGTGATCGTAGGTGCAAAGGTTGCTCTCAAAGAGGTTGTCGGCGAAGATCGGCCGGTCGAACGCCGGACAGATGCACTCAACGGTGCCCGTGGCGTACATGGCCAGCCCCGGCTCGACCACGCCGGCGCCGAGCGCGCCACAGGGCTGGTCGTGCCCGCCGGCCACCACCGGCACGTCTTTGGGGAGGCCGAGCTTCTCGGCGACGCTCGACGGAATCGTGCCGACCACCGTGCCGGAAGGCACGGCCGGGGCCAGGCGCGAGGCGTCGAGGCCGACCCGGGCGAGGATCTCCTCTTCCCAGCGGTGCGTGCGGACGTTGAACAGCATTGTGCGCCCGGCCAGCGGCCAGCTTATCGCCGGCTCCAATCCCAGGCGGGTTTGGATCAGCTCCTCGAAGCAGTAGAATTTTTCGGCCTTTTCCCAAGCGTCCGGCCGGTTCTCGCGGAGCCAAAGGAGCTTGAAGAGGGTGAACATCGGATGGGGCGTATGGCCCGTCAGCTCGTAGAGCCGCCGATCGCCGAACGCCCGGCACCAATCGGCGATGATCGGCACGGCCCGGGCATCGGAGGAGACCATGCCGTTGCCGAGCAGTTCGCCGCCCGGCCCCACCGGCGTGAAGGCCTCGCCCTGGCAGGAGATGCCCACGCCGCGAACCGGGTCGGTTGGGCAGGCCGCGGCCACCTCCCGGATCACCTCCAGGCATGCCCGGCAAACCTGCGCCGAATCGATCTCCGCCCAGCCCGGCTCGGGCGCAAGCAGGGGGTACTCGCGATAGGCCAGCGCCAAGAGCCGCCCTTCGGCGTCGAACAGTCCCGCCTTCGAGCCGGTCGTGCCGATGTCGAGTCCCAGGTAGCTCAATGGGGTTCTCCGTGCGCGGGGGACGGGGTTGGGTCATGTCAGGGCGAAGCCGCAAGCGGCTGCGCCGTTCTGCAATCCCTGATCTCGTTCCCAAGCTCCGCTTGGGAACGAACGGACACGAATGCGCCGCCTTGCACGAACTGTTCCTTCCGGTCTAGAAGTACACCACCTTTCCGGTTTGTGCCGATTCGGTGGCCGCCACCACCAGTTCCACGGCCGCGCGCGACTCGCGGGGAGTGATGCGGTCCGGCGCCCGGCCTTCCTTCACGCAATTGGCAAAGTACCGAAGCTCGGAGCGGAGAATACCAAAATACTCTCCGAACGGACGCGGCCAGTAGAGCGTGTCGGGCATATGGACGCGATCCGGGCCGTGAATCTCCAGGCCCGACTCGCCGCAGTTGATGTAGAGCGCCCCTTCCGTGCCGATCACCTCCATCCGGGCGTCGATCTGATAGGGGGTCTTCTCCGGCAAGTGCCAGACCGATTCGATCACGGCCACCGCGTCGTTATCGAGGCGCACCATGGCCCAGCCGGCATCGGGGTATTTACACTTGCCCGGGTGGACTTCCAGAGCGTAGACGCTCACCGGCTTCGCCTGGCTGAACCAGAGCATCAGGTCGGCGTCGTGGATGCCGTCGCCCACCAGGGCCGAAATCTGGTCGAGCACCATGCGGCCGATCACCTGGGAAAGGTTCCGCCGGGCGTGCATGGAGATGATCTTTCCCACGCGGCCCTCGTCGATCGCCTGCTTGGCCAGCGTCACCCGGGGATCGAAGCGGCAGATGTGGCCGACCATGAACAGGCCGCTCGCCTTCTCGGCGGCCTCGACGATCCGGTCGCAGTCCTCGACGGTCGGGGCCATCGGCTTTTCGAGAAAGACGTGCTTGCCGGCATTAAGCGCGTCGATGGCGATGTCGCGATGGTCGTTGATGTGCGTGGTGATGCCGACCACGTCGATCGATGCGTCGGCCAACAGCTCGTGGTAGTCGGTGTAGCGCCGCTCGACGTGGTGCCGGTCGGCCAATTCCGCGAGCCGCTCGGGCCGGCGTGTACAAAGCGCGGCCAGCTCGATTCCCGGCATCTCGGCCAGCGTGTCGGCGTGCACCTCGCCGAACCATCCCAGCCCGATCACGCCCCACCGCACCGTGCCCCCTCCACCCGACGTGCTGTTTCCGCTCATTCTCTCGCTCCCGTGTTTGCCTGCGGCTTTCCCCGGACTTCGCGTCCCACGAGACCCTGACTCCGTGGTCTGTGGAAGCCCCCCCGGCCGATGCCCCTCGGCTTGCAGCCGACCGAAGGCGGTGGTACAACGGTCGGCGTGAACGGGATTCCGCCCTCATTGAGGAAATGCCCATGTGCGCCGAACCGATTCGCGTCACTGTTTGGAACGAGTTTGTTCACGAGAAGACGAGCCCGGCCGTGGGGGCGATCTATCCCGGCGGGATTCACGCCGCGATCGCCGAGGGCCTGGCGGAAGACCTGGGCTCCACGGTCGAGGTCCGCACGGCGACACTCGATGAGCCCCAGCACGGGCTCACCGACGAAGTGCTGGCCGAGACGGACGTCCTCTGCTGGTGGGGGCACGCGGCGCACGACCGCGTGGCCGACGAGGTGGTCGAGCGGGTGCGGCATCGCGTGCTCGGCGGCATGGGGCTCCTCGTGCTCCATTCCGCGCACGCCTCGAAAATCTTTCGCCGACTGCTCGGCACAAGCTGCATGCTCCGGTGGCGCGAGGCGGGCGAACGGGAGCGGCTCTGGATCGTCGACCCGGGGCACCCGATTGTTGAGGGGCTCCAGGGGGAATGTTTCGAGCTGGAGCAGACGGAGATGTACGGCGAGTTTTTCGACGTGCCCCCGCCCGACGAGGTGATCCTCATCAGTTGGTTCGAGGGGGGCGAGGTCTTCCGCTCCGGCTGCACGTTCCGGCGCGGCAAGGGCAAGATCTTCTACTTCCGCCCGGGCCACGAAACGTTCCCCATCTACCGCGACGCGAACGTCCGCCGCGTGATCGCCAACGCGGTCAGGTGGGCCGCTCCCACCGGCTCACCCTACTTCGGCACGGGACGCAACGTCGCCGAGCCCCTAAGCCCGATCGCCGCCGAGCACGAGGTCGACGAGAGCTTGCACGAGCGGAAGTAACAACGGCTCTCCCCGGCGTGTATTCACGGCGGGCCAAATGGTTACGCTTGAGCGAAATCCGGGATGGAGACGGGCGTGCCGGCGTCGACCGACGCTTGCGCCGCCAGGCAGAGGAGGACCGACCACCGGCCGTCCTCGCCCGAGGCGGGCGGAGGCGCGCCTTCGTTGACCGAGCGGACGATCGCCGCGATCTGCTGCTGGAGTTCCACCACCTCGCCGGTCACTTTCTCGAAGGGAATTTCTTTGATCTCGTTGTGGTCGCCGTAGCGGAGGCCGACCCTTGGCTCGGGGTCTCGGGCGTCGGGGGCGCTCCAACTGGCCCAGATGGCGCCCTTCGTGCCGGTCACCTTGCATGTGACGTGATGCTCAAAGGCGGCCAAAGTCTGGGAGATGACGGCAAAGCCGCCGCCGGCGAAATTCAGGATCGTGGTGAAATTGTCTTGCAGTTCCGGATGCTCCGGCTGCCGGGAGTTGGCCTTGGCGTACACGGAGACCGGCTCGCCAAATCCGTCCATGTACCACCGGGCCAGGTCGAAAAAGTGGATCGGCTCTTCCAGGATCCAATTGCCCACGCGGTTGATGTCGAACCGCCAGCCCTCGGATCCGAGGCGATAGGGAAACCGTGAAAGCTCCAAGAGCACGTACTGCGGCGTGCCGACCGCGCCGTCGTCGATCAATTGCTTCACCCGACCCCAGAGGGCCGAGAGCCGCATCTCGTGATCCACGGCCAGCAGCTTTTTTTTCTCGCGGGCCAGGGCGAGCAGTTTGTCGCAATGCGCGACGGTGAGCACCATCGGCTTTTCCAGAAAGAGGTGCTTGCCGGCCTCGAACACCGCAGTGGCCGCTTCGTAGTGCAGGTGGCTGGGGATGACGACGTCGACCACGTCGATATCCTCCCGGGCGAGCATGTCGCGATAGTCGTCGTAGATATCAACTTCCGGATGAGCCTTCCTGGCGGCGGCCCGGCCCTCTTCCGACCGTTCCGCAATCGCCGCCAGCCGAGCCCCCCGGGTCTTCTCGATGGCTCCGGCGTGGTGCGTTCCCCAGAGGCCGTATCCAATGAGTCCGAAGCAAAGGTCGCTTGTTTGCATGGATTTACCGGGTCTTTCTGAGCAAGCTTGGGTGACGAACATCCGTGCAGGGCTGAATCGTGCAACCCGGTTCAGGTCGGCAATTCGCGCCCCTTGGTTTCGGGCCCCAGTAACGAGACGACTGCTCCCAGCAAGAACAACAAGCTGAGAATCGAGACGGTATCTTCCAACGACATCGCCAGGCCGCCGCGCATCCAGCCGATGAGGATCAGGATGGGCGCGGCGAAGATCCGACCACCGTTGAAGCAGAACCCACCGCCGGTTCCCCGGAGCCTGGTCGGAAACAGCTCGGGGAAATAGATAGCGTAACCGGCGTGCATGCCCACGGTGAGGAAACCGAACACCGGCAGCGTGATCCAGAGCACCTGTGGAGCCGATTCTGCCAAGAGCTGGAACAGAACCAGCGAGCTGATCAGCGAGCCGACGTGGTACAAGAGGAACGCGCCGCGCCGGCCGATGCGCTCGCAAATCGGCCCGAAGCAAACCAACCCCAGCCCACCGCCGGTGGTCACGAGGAACATTCCCAGCATCTCCGAGCGCTTGATCGGCTGGGAATACTCTTTCAGCACGGCTTCTCGGTCTTGTTCGGTGGCCGTATCGGGCAGCGCGGCAAGGTATTCTCGTTCCGTCGATTGCCGCAGCAAGTTCCGGCCGTAAATGTGTACGCCCCAGAACGTGGCCAGGCCGACCGTCGCCAGGGAGACTCCCACCAACGTGTTACGCAGCAAGCCGGGCGCGAAGAGATCCAACAGCCTGCCGGTCTGTTGGGCGCTGTCTTTTTTGGCGACTTCACGGGCCTTGACCCATTTTTCCGGCTCGCGCAACGACCAGCGGATCCAGAGCGTGAGAAGGGCAGGCAGGGCCCCGATGGCGAAACCGATGCGCCACCCGAAGTCGCCCAACTGCTGGTTCCCCACGATAAAGGCCCCGGCCAGGATGGCCATGTAGGTACCCAGGACGCTGGAGGCATGAAAAATCCCCAGGGACCACGCCCTTGCTTTTTTGGGGAAGACCTCGGCCACCATGGCGCTGGCCACGGCCCATTCTCCGCCCACGCCCATGGCCACCAGGAAACGGAGGATGACCATGTGCCACCACTCGTGGGCAAACGCGGTGACGCAAGTGAAGCAGGAATACATCAAGATCGTGAGGATCATGACCTTGGTCCGGCCGATCCGATCGCTGAGCATGCCGAAGAGTATGCCGCCGACCGCGCCGCCGATCAGGAACGACGCCAGCGCGACGTTGTTGTACAACGCGACGATGCGTTCCAAACGTTCTGCCGAAGTGAGGCTTTCAGGCAGGTGCAGGAAGAAGCTGAGCGGAAAGGACACCAGCTCAGCGGGGTCGACCAGGGCGGGCATGGCGTCCTTCATGCTGGCCACGAAGATCTGGCCTTCAAACACGTCGAAGATCCAGCCGAGCGACGCGATCAGCAGCACCAGCCATTGATAACGCGTAATGCCTTCGTACCAGCGGCCGCCGGTCTCGTTTCCTGCGCTCATGCCACGGGGTCCTTTCTGTTTTCACACGACGATCGCCAGCACGAGGAATCCTAACATGCTCATCGAGTGGTTGTACAGGGCGACGGCCTCCACGTCCATCGCTCGGAGGATGTGGCGGATCACAAAAGCGTTCGTCGCAAAACCGAGGGCGGCCACCACGATCATCAGGTCGCCGGTCAGATGCCCGCCCAGGTCGAACTTGTGGATCTCCACCAAAAGCGCCAGCCCGACGAACATCAGCGGCACCAGGGCGAGCTGACCGATCCCGATCCGCTCCAGGCCGAGCGCCGAACCGATCAGCACGACGAAAACCAAATCGAGCCGAAAGAGCATCGACACGTTCGGCGCGGTGGTCCACTTCAGCGACGCACACCAGAGGAGGTTGACAGTC
>JBDRTC010000251.1:0-2741 GCA_043824335.1 Planctomycetota bacterium
GTAGGGTGGGTCAAGCGAAGCGAGACCCACGCGGCCCCTACGGCTGCCATCGCTGCCACGCCACCCCGGGCCGATCCACTCGAAACTGCACCAGTCGGCGGTGCTCCATCTCGGTCACGTAGGCCGTGCGCCCGTCGGGCCCGCCGAAGCAGATGTTGCTCGGCCGGGTGCCGAGAACGTCGATCTCGCGAAGAATCTCGCCGGCCGGCGAGAGCTTCACCACGGTTCCCTTGCCATATCGGGTGACGTACAGGTTGCCGTCGACGTCGCACCGCATGCCGTCGAAACCGTGGTCGGGGAATTCTTTGAAGAGCCGCTTCTCGGCGAGCGTGCCGTCTTCGAGGATGGTGAACGCCCAAATCTTCCGCTGCTCGCTCTCGTTGACGTAGAGGGTCTTGCCGTCGGGCGAAACGTCGATCCCGTTCGCGGTGCCCATGTTCGGGGCGACGAGCGTGATGGCGCCTGACCGGTCGATCCGCCACACCTGCCCGGTCTTTTCTTTCCAGTTCGGATCGCTGGCGTAGAGCGTGTCGTCGGGCGCGATCGCCACGTCGTTGGGCTGGTTCATCTCGTGATGGACAAACACGGTGACGGCCCGCGTCTTCGGATCGACCGTGAGCACGTTGTGGCCGACGTAATCGGCAACGTACATCATGCCCTGGCGGTCGAAGCAGATCCCGTTCCCCACGCTCTCGCCCGGAAGCTCGACGAACACCTCGGCCTTTCCCTCGGGCGTCACGCGGCCGATCGTCTGTTGCCGCTGGAAATTGACGGCGTAGAGGTTCCCCTCGGCGTCGCACGCCGGCCCTTCGATCCCCTCGGTAAAACTCCCCTCGGCCGTGAGCGGCCTGGCGACAAAAAGCTCCTCTTCGGCTTTGCCCAGAGTGAGACAGCAAATCGACACGGAACAGAGGATCGCGGCGTGCATCGAAGGTCTCCTCTCAAAGCGGAACGGCGGCACGGAAAGTCGCATTGCAGGCGGCGGAATCTCGTTAACTCAGCATAGTCGGCGGCGCCGGGGATGCAACCCTTGTTGTGACCGCCGGAGAGACGGTGTAGAATCCGAGCGCCGGCCGGCCACGCCGCTTGCCGCTTCACGACGCACGCGAACCGCGTTTTTTCCCAAGGAGGTTCATCCCATGCCATCCCGCATCCAACGCCGAGAGTTCTTGATTCGCTCGAAAAGCTCCCTGCTCGGACTGGGCGCCGGGCTCACCATCCTCGTCAACCCGAAGTCGGTCCGGGCGGCGCCCGCCAACGAGAAGGTGATCCTGGCCATCGTGGGCTGTCGCGGACGAGGCCCCATGCTGGTGAACGGGTTCCTCGACCGCGGCGACTGCGAGTTTGCCTACCTGGCCGACGTCCACACCCAACGCTTCACCCACGCCGACGCGATCGCCGAGCGCCAGGGCGGCAGGAAGCCCAAGTGCGTGCAGGACTTCCGCGCGGTGTTGGACGACAAGTCGCTCGACGCCGCCGTCCTGGCCTTGCCTCCGCACTGGCACGCGCTGGCGACGATCTGGTGTTGCCAGGCCGAGAAAGACGTCTACGTGGAGAAGCCGCCTTCGCACAACTGCTGGGAGGGGCGCAAGATGGTCGAGGCGGCTCGCAAGCACCAGCGGGTGGTGCAGGTGGGCACACAAAACCGGAGCGCGCCCTACAACTTCGCGGCCAAGAAGTTCATCGAGGAGGGCAAGCTGGGCGACATCCATCTCTGCCGGGTGTATCAGCAGCGGGCGTTAAACTCGAGCTTCCAGATGGGGCCCGACGCCGACCCGCCCGACGGCCTCGACTGGGATATGTGGAACGGCCCCGCGCCGGCCCGAAAGTTCAACCCCACGCTCTTCAGCCGCAAGAACGAGTTCTGGGACTACGGCGGAGGCGACATCGTCGGCGACGGCATCCACCAGCTCGATCTGGCGCGATGGCTCTGCGGGGTCGACTACCCCAAGTCTGTTTACTCGACCGGCGGCCGGTTCGCCGGCGCCGGCGCGTCGGAAATACCCGATACTCAGACGGTCGTCTACGAGTTCGACAAGATGCTGATGACCATGGGGTCCACCGGCTTCACGCCCTACATGCTCAAGACCCCCGGCGAGATCCGCGAGAACGACCTGTTCCCGTATTGGCCGCAGAACTCCACGCGTATCGAGATATTCGGCACCGAGGCGATGATGCTCATGGGCCGGCACGGGGGCGGCTGGCAGGTCTTCACGCGGCCCAAGGACCGCAAGCCGGTGGTCAAGGACCAGAGGTATGGCCGGCATCCCGATCCGGAGCACAAGGAGAACTTCGTCGAGTGCATCCGAACGCGCAAGCTCCCCAACGCCGACGTCGAACAAGGCCACCAAAGCGCGCTATTGAGCCACTTGGGCAGCATTAGCTACCGCGTGGGCCGGAAGCTCACCTTCGACCGGGCCACCGAGCAGATCGTCGACGATCCGGAGGCGATGAAGCTCTACAAGCGCCGGGGCCGCGAGCCGTGGATCATCCCCGAGGAGGTGTGAAGTCCGGTAGTACCTCGCGTCACTTGAATTTGTGGGTGGCTGGCGGCTGAGCGCGGCGAAGCCCCAGGGTGTAACAGACTGGGGCACCGCTTCGCTTTGCCCCAGGCACCCAACCGCCAAAATCGGATGACACGGGGTAGTTGAGTGCGCTGCAGGTAGAGCCGGGCTGTGAGTGGTGTCTTCATCACTGGATTGGGAGGTCGTGCCATGCTTGACGAAGCTCTTGTTCCGAAG
>JBDRTC010000252.1:0-3800 GCA_043824335.1 Planctomycetota bacterium
ACTCCCTCTTCGCAGCACTGCTTTGCCCCTTGGACGAGTCGGCAAGACGGAAGTTGGCCGCAAGTGCGGTCCCAAGCAGAGCTTGGGACCGAGGTTGAAACTACGAAATCGACTCCAAGAATCGCAGAATCATGCTCGACCCAAAACCACTCCTCTTGCCGCTCTATTACTACGGCACCTACCCGTACCGGTGGTGGCAGAACCGGAAGGCCGCGGCTGAACATCGGACCCCGGTGGTCGTCTTGTTCTATCATCGGATCGCCGACGATCGGGCGAATTCCTGGACGACCTCGAACCGCGTGTTCGCCCGGCAAATCGCCTGGCTTGCGAAGCACTTCCAGCTCGTCTCGCTCGAAGAGGCCCAGCGGCGGATCCAAGGCGACGAGAACACGCGGCCGTGCGCGAGCATCACGTTCGACGACGGCTACGCGGAGAACTGCCGGGAAGCGATCCCGCTTCTGGTCCGAGAGCGGATTCCCTGCACGTATTTCGTCACGCTCCAAAACGTGCTCCGGGGCGAGCCGTTTCCGCACGACGTGGCCCAGGGAAACCGGTTTGAGCCCAACAGCCTGGAGCAGCTCCGGGCCATGGCCGCCGCGGGGATCGAAATCGGCTCCCACACCTACACCCATCCCGACCTCGGCCAGGTGACCGACGAAGACCGGCTCCTTCGCGAATTGGTCGACTCGGGAAGGGAACTCGAGGCTCTGGTCAATCGCCCGGTGCGGTACTTCGCCTTCCCATTTGGGCAGCGCGCCAACTTGACCTCAAGGGCGTTTCGGTTGGCCCGGGAGGCGGGCTACGAGGGCGTTTGCTCGGCCTACGGCGGCTACAACTTCCCGGGCGACGACCCGTTCCATCTCCAGCGGATCCACGTCGACAACGACATGATCCGCCTCCGGAACCGAGCGACGGTCGATCCCCGGAAAGTCAACACGCCTCGATTCGTGTACGAGACGCGAGACCACACTCAGCGGGAGGCGTCATGGACAGTCTAACCCTACAGGTCTCGAACTGGTCGCGAAGGGTCCGGAGGCGATGGCTCACGGCCAAGGCGCGGCTCCGCGGCAAGGCCTTTTTCTGTAACGCACTGACCGGGGACTCCAAGGTCAACCTGTCGATCAACTCGGACTTGACGGTTTCTTGCAGTTGCCACGATGTCGACGGCTCGGGCCGCATCGGCGATCTGAAGAGCCAATCACTCCGGGAGTGCTTCTCGGGCCCCATCGCCCGACGATTTCGGGAAGAGCTGGCCACGGGACGGCTCCCCATCGCCGATTGTGCCCGCTGCTGGGACCTGCGGATGACCGGCAAGGAGGAAGCCCGCCGTTTTGCGAGCGAGTATCATCTTCCCCGGTACATCATGCTGGAGAACACCAGCGCGTGCAATTTGCGGTGCGTGAGCTGTCCTCGGGCGAGAATCCGCGAGCTTCGTTCCCAGGTGTCGATGTCGCTGGAGGACGTGCGCAAAGTCGCCGCGGAGCTGAAGGACGCGGGCGTTGAGCGCGTGGCCTACCTGAACTTCGGGGAACCTTTCCTCTCCAAGGCGATCGGCAGGGAATTGGAGATCGTCCGCCAGATCAATCCCGGGATCCGGATCGACACGTCGACCAACGGCCTCTTTCTCAACACCGACGAGAAGAGAGACGCGGCCCTGCGGATGGATCGAATCCAGTTCTCCATCGACGGGACCAACCAGAAGATGGCCGTGAAGTACCAGCGGGGGCTCGATTTCGAGAAAGCATACGAGAACATGAAGGCCCTGGCGGCCTGGCGCGACGCCCGGGGCCTGACAAAACCGGCGATCGTCTGGAAGTACCTGCTCTTCCACTGGAACGAGCGGAAGGCGGACCTGAGAAGGGCCGTCGACCTGGCCAGGGAGGCCGGCGTCGACGAGATCCTCTTCGAGCGCACGGTCAGTCCGTTCTACGGACTCCCGTTTCGCTCCTATTTGGGTTTTCACAAGGATATCGGCGAAGAGTTCGCGGGAATGCGGAGCGTGGCTTTGCGGACGTAAGGTTTGGCGTTCCGTTGCCGTGAACACGCCACAATAGTCGGACCGCCGGCCTTTAGAGAGACGCGCCGGCAACCAGAAACGGAACAGATAACCCGATGTCAACCACCCTGGGCAACTTCGACGCACTGAACCGCGCAAAGACACTGCGCACCGATACGCTGGCCGACAGCGTCTTGATTCTCTTGGGGCTGACGGCCTTTCATCGGGTGGTGGGGTTCTGCCGGGCGATTCTGTTCTGCCGCTGGCTGGAGCCCGAGCAACTGGGGCAATGGGACATGGCCTTCAGCTTTCTCATGCTGGCGGCCCCGGCTTCCGTGCTGGCCATGTCGGGGGCATTTCCCCGCTACGCGGAGCACTACCGTAAGCGGGGACAGCTTCGCACGGTTCTGAAGCGGACGGCGCTGGCCTGCGCCGCCTTGGGTCTGCTGGCCGTGGCCGTGATCCATCTGGCTTCCGGATGGTTCTCGCAACTGATCTTCGGCACACCCGACCGGACCGACCTGGTCGCCGTGCTGGCCGGCAGCCTGATCGGGATGATCGCGATGAACTACTTCATCGACCTGTTTTCGGCGCTGCGCAACGTCCGCTTGATCGCCGGGCTGCAGTTGGTCAACAGCCTGGCGTTCGCCACGCTGGGGATCGCCCTGGTCTTGGGCTGGCAGTGCACCGCGGTGAGCGTGGTCATCGCCTACGGCGGGGCCTGCACGCTGGCCGCCGGCGGCGGGACCTGCTGGCTATTGCGAAACTGGCACTCGATCCCGGGCGACGCCGAGCCTCCGCCGCACCGGGACCTCTGGTCGAAGGTGCTCCCCTACGCCGCCTGGATTTGGACCACCAGCCTCCTGGCCAACCTGTTCGTGATCGCCGACCGGTACATGATCCTCCATTGCTCGGAGGGTTCGGCCTCCGAGACCCTGGCCCGGGTGGGCGAGTACCACAGCTCGCGCGTGCTCCCGCTGATTGTCGTCTCGATCGCCGTGGTGCTCAACTCGATCTTCACCGCCCACTTGAGCCACGACTGGGAGACGGGCCGGCGCGATCGGGTGGCCCAGCGCCTGAACCTGCTCCTCAAGCTCTTCGGATTCGCCTTCTCGGCCGCCGGCGTGCTCATCCTGCTGGCCGCGCCCTTGCTGTTCGGCGAGTTTTTCGGGGGCCGGTTTGCCGGCGGACTGGCCGTTCTGCCCTGGACGCTCACCTACAGCGTCTGGTTCGCCATGATGATCCTCGCCCAAAACTACATGCTCTGTAGCGAGAAGGCCCACCTGCCCAGCATCGCGCTTTTGGGCGGCCTGGTGGTGAACGTCGGACTGAACCTCCTGTTGCTGCCGCGGTTGGGGCTCTTGGGCGCGGTGCTGGCCACCGTGGCCGGTAACCTGGTCGCCCTCCTGCTGGTCGCCGCGCTGAATCGCCGATTGGGGTTCCGCATGGACCTCGGCACGCGCGCCGTGCTGGCCGTCCCCCTCTTTTTCTGCCTGGGCCCCTGGGCGACGCTCGCCGTGCTCTCGGCCCTCCTCTTTGGAGCGATTCACACCGACCGGTTCCTCTCCGGGGACGAGAAGCGCGAGCTGGCCGAAGGGGTAGCGCGGTACTGGCAGCAGTTCCGCGGCCTGCGGCTCGCCTGGAAGTCGGCCGGGGAGAACTCCTAGTGCCGCAAATCACAATTGTTAGCCCACCAACGCCAGAGTTTGGCCATTTGCTTGGCGGCTTGCCCAGCTTTCCTTCCACGTTGTAGGGCGTTTGATCGTCTTGGTGGTGACTGGACGCCCAGTGTAGGTCCAACGGA
>JBDRTC010000253.1:0-3058 GCA_043824335.1 Planctomycetota bacterium
CCCCGGAGTTGCTCAACCGCATGACGCCGGATCGCGAGCCGGAGCAACAGCGGGTGAACGATCGCGTGTTGGGCCGGCCGGTGCACGGGCGGAGCGTCACGTCGGCCGACGTCGGCGTCCGAATGACCCCCGATCCGAACCGGCTTCGGATGGCGCTGGTGATCGAGGGGCTGGTCTCCTCACTGACCGAGTCGAGCGCCGGTCCGGCCACGTTCTTCAACGACACGCAGTCAACCTACCTGGGGGTGAAGGAGATGGAAGTCGGCCTTGAGGGGCTTCGTTTCGAGCCGGCCGAGGTCGTTGTCGACAACAACATCCGCCTCCGCTCCCTGCGGACGACCCTCGACCCGATTCCCCTGATCGGCGCGATCGCGCACGAGTACGCCCATTCACAACTCGACAAAAGCCGGCCGGAAGTGAACCGCGACGTCAAGCGGAAGGTGGCCGCCCGGGCGAAGCGGCAGATCGACCAGGAGGCCGACGCCCAGCTCGGCAAGCTCCACGGAGACTTTAAGGCCCGGATGCTCGATCCGCTCGTCGGTTTGTCGCTTGAGCCGACGATGCTCGCCGCCCAAACGGCGGAGGACCGGATGACGATGCGGCTGCGCCTGGCCGCCGACGAGCAGTTGGGCGCCCACACGCCCCGTCCCCGGGCCCCGGCCGGGAGCGTGGTCAATTGCCAGGTCCACGAGTCGGCCCTGAACAACGCGATCGAGCAGATGCAGCTCGACGGCGGCACGTTCACCCTGGCCGAGATCCGCCGCCGAACCGCCGAGATCTTCAACCGCCCGGAAATGCTCGAAGAGAACCCCGGCCGTGAAGACGTGACGATCACCTTCGCCGCAGAAGACGCCGTGTCGGTGCGCTGCCGGGACGGCCTGGTGTCGGTGTGCCTGTCGATCGTCGAGCTGAGCAAATCGCCGAACCGGTGGAACGACTTTCAGGTGCGCGCCAGCTACCGGCCAGAGATCAACGGCCCAAGCGCCGAGCTGGTTCGCGACGGCGTCGTCAGCCTCGCGGCCTCGCGGTCGATTGGGAAGCAGATTGTTCTGAGGGGCATCTTCAGCAAGGCCTTCTCCAGGCAGCATCCCTGGCCACTCACCCCGAAGCGTCTGGCGGCGGATCCCCGGATGGCCGACCTCAAGGTCACTCAACTGGTGATCGACGACGGCTGGATCGGCTTCGCCCTGGGCCCCGTGCAGCGGGAATCCGGTACGGCCGTTGCGCAACGGGACCGGGGCAGTGTCGGCTACCGCCTGCCGTAGCCTTGCCAGTTCTCGTACAGCTTGTAGTACGCCTCAGGCGTGACATCCTCGAACTCGTAGTCGTCTGCCTCTTGGACCTGGAACGTGGCAAAATGGCGGGCATCCATGGTTCTCAGGCCGAGTCTCGCGTCACCTTTGTTCCAGTAATCACACATCCTACTACCGGCACATCCGTGAAAGAGAAACTGGATGACCGGCTTTTTAGGGGCTTTCGCTGCCTTGGCCGGCTCTTTAGGGGCCCTAGCCGTCCAGACCTTCTTTTTCGTTTCCGCCACTTCCAGCTTGTAGTACGCCTCAGGCGTGACATCCTCGAACTCGTAGTAATCTATATGCCGTACCTGGAACTTGGCAAACTCAATGGCGCTTGTGGCCTTCAGCCCCTTCCTTGCGTTGCCTTGATGCCAGAATTCACACAACCTGCTGCCAGCGCATCCGTGAAAGCAAAACTGGATGACTTGCTTTTCCGGGGCTTTCGCTGCCTTGGCTGGCTCTTTAGGAGCCCTAGCCGTCTGGACGTTCTTTTTCGTTTCCGCCACTTCAGTCCTCCTTTCTATCGCTGTACTAAAGCCCGGCTACCCTTCCCCGGGAACAGGAATACAGTTCAAGTGGGAAGGGGCTTTTCTGGAGCGGGGGCTCGCTCCAGCGACAAGCCTAGCAGTTCTTCTGCTAAATCGAACAACGTGGTTCGCCAGGGCTTCCCCTTCTGGCTGTCGTGGTATTGGTATTCTATGCCAACAAAGTCCGTGCTGACAAGGACACCCAAAACCCTTGTGTGGGCCAGTCTTGTTTCGTGATCCTCCATCCACCAGCCCCAGCCTTCGATGTTGTCCATCCGAACACCAGCGATGGCCCGATTCAGTTCCTGCCAATCGACCTAAATCGGTGCCCCCGCTCCGTACTCAGAGAGCCGAATGCCGCGGAAATCGGGCAAGAGAGGCCCCCAGGCCGTCCACTTGGCCGGTGGCCTGGAGCACGTCCGGATACGCAGGGAGCCCAGGACCCGTTGGCGGACCCTGTGGCTCACCCGCTTGCTGCGGACGCCTGCGGGTATTGTGCTTTCGGACTTCTTGACTCAGACGAACATGGCGGCCTCCCCTAACGACCAGAATCCTAGGAGTGTCCACCCGGAGAATCAACGCAGAATCGCGACAACGTGGCACGTATTGGAGAAAAAGACAGGCCAATAGACGGTTTTAACTAACTTTTTGTAAGGACTTTAGAAAGGCATACCGGCTGGCAAGTGTTTTCCCCACAATTCGCCGATGACTCTGCTAGCTGTGGCTGTGGCACACAGTTTTCTCGGGCTGTGTAAGAGCAGGTCCACTCGCAGATTCGGTTTCCGGCGACCTGATCTTCAACATTTTCTCGGCGCTGGCCCAGTTCGAGCGTCGGCTGATCCAGGAGCGGACCAAGGCCGGCCTGGCCGCCGCGCGGGCACGTGGCCGCAACGGAGGACGCCCGAAAATCGATGCCAGCGACGCCAAGGTTGTGATGGCCAAGAAGCTGCACGCGGACAAGAGCCTGGAGATCGACGACATCTGCAAGACGTTGAGGATCTCGCGGTCGACGTTCTATCGGTACGTCGGAATGTAGACGGGCATCGGGCACAAAGACAGTTTTGTAGGGTCAGGAAGGAGACGTCATGAAAGTTGCTCTGTATGCCCGAATTGCGACTCAACGCCTTGATGACCAAGGAGGCATAGCATTACAAATCGAAGCACTCCGCACTCATGCGAGCAATCAGGGACATGAAGTTGCGGAGGACTCTGTCTGTTGTGACGCCGGATACAGTG
>JBDRTC010000254.1:0-5854 GCA_043824335.1 Planctomycetota bacterium
GGATTCCTGTTGCCGGTCTTTGTGGCGGCGTACTTCTTCCTCAAGATTCGCGAGGTGGCTCGATGACCTCCCGTCGTTCGTTTTACCGCAAGATCGCCTACCTGGTGGCCATCGGCCTCTTGTTGTTGCCGCTTTCCTACCTCAGCCAGCCGGCCACCAGCAGGGCTAGGGAGGGGCAAGGAGGGCGCGGCGGCGTCCTGGCCCAATTGCGGGCGGAGTACAAGCTGAGCGAAGCCCAACTTGGGGAAATCGATCCCACCAGCGAAACCCTCAAGCTGGCCACGTTCGGCATGCGCGGCGTGGCGGCCAACGTCCTTTGGGGGAAGGCCAAACGCTACGACATGAAGAAGGACTGGACCAACCTCTCCGCCACGCTGGAGCAGATCGCGAAGCTGGAACCCCACTTCATTCCGGTCTGGCGGTACCAGGCCTGGAGGGTCTCCTACAACGTCTCCTCCGAATTCGACGATTATCGCGGACGCTACCGCTGGGTGATCAAGGGGATCGACTTCCTCAAGGAGGGCATCCGCTACAACGAGAACGAGCCGGTGCTTCGTTCGGACGTGGGCTGGTTCACGGCGCAGAAGATCGGTCGGGCCGATGAGCACAAACAGTTCCGAAGGCTGTTCAAGGAGGACGACGACTTCCACGGCTCCCGGCCCCCGGAACTCCGCGACAACTGGCTCGTGGGCAAGGAGTCGTTCCTCGAGGCCGAGAAACTCGTGGAAGGGGGCGCCTCGCTGAGGAAAGTGAGCCCCGTGCTCTTCTATTCGCAGGCGCCGATGTGCCAGATGAACCACTCCGAAGCCCTCGAAGAGGACGGTATTTTTGAGGAGAAGGCCCGCATCGCCTGGAACCGGGCCGGCCGGGAGTGGGACGCATTCGGCAACCGCGAGATCCCAACCAGCTTCCCCGGCATCATCATCCGGCTGAACGGGCGCGCCGAAAGCATGAAAGACGTCGAAGACCTCCGTACCCAGTTCGAGGCCCTGGTGCCCCCGGGTTTGCGGGAAGAAGTTGCCGAGAGGCGAAAGGCCGATCTCACCGACGCGGAACGGCAGACGATGGAAATACCAGTCGCCGAACGCACCGAAGAGCAGCACCGGGCGGCGGCCGAGGCAGGACGGAAACTCTACGTCACCGACGAGCAGCTGGCCGAGCAACTGACCGGGGCGCAGCGGAGCAGTGCCTTGGAACTGGCCAAGGCGCTGGCCGAGGCAGACCGGCTCACCACCATCATTCGGCGGTATCAGGAGGTCGTCAACTACGAGTTCTGGGCGCGCCGCGCGCAGATTGAGCAGACCCCCCAGGCCCTGTTGGCGAGAAAGCGCGTTTACGAGGCCCACCAAGCCTTCGCCGAGCAGACCAACCTCCAACTGGCCAAGACCAAATACGAGGAAGGCCTGGCTTCCTGGCGAGAACTCCTGGACGCTCCGCAGTTCCCCGGTCTGGTCCAAGACGCAAACCTGGGCGAGGAGTTAATGGAAACAATCCAGATGTATCGCGGTATCCTCGATGCCTGCGACGAGCCGTTCCCCAAGGACTTCGTCCTTCAGGATATCGTCGATCTCCACAAGCACCGGCTGGACGAGCCGTGGGAAGAAAAGTAGGCGGTCTCAGACGACGTGCCACGTTCGAACTCTCCCGCCCGCCGATCGAGGTTTTGGCGCCATGACTTCCTTGACCGGCCAGACTGCTTCGCCGACCTTTGAACTCGAGCCGTACAAGTCGCTGGACGACCACGTGCTCACCGAACGGATCAACGTGGTGCGGGCTCTAATGGGACCGCGCCTGTTGATCCTGGGCCACCATTATCAACGCGATGAAGTGATCGCGCTCGCCGATCTTCGCGGCGACAGCTATCGGCTGAGCCGCTTGGCCGCCGACCACGAAGAGTGCCGGGCGATCGCCTTTTGCGGCGTGCACTTCATGGCCGAGACCGCCGAGATCCTGGCCAACCGGCCCGAGCGGCTGCGCAAACGCGACGGCCAACGAGTCACCGTGATCCTGCCCGACATGGACGCCGGATGCTCCATGGCCGACATGGCCGAAATCGATCAGGTTGAAGACTGCTGGGAGCAACTTTCAGGCGTGGTCGACACGGCGGAGGTGATGCCGGTCACCTACGTCAATTCGGCCGCCTCGTTGAAAGCCTTCTGCGGGCGTCGCGGCGGGATCGTTTGCACCTCGGCCAATGCGGCGGCCGTGCTCCAGTGGGCCTTCGCCCGACGCAAGCGAGTACTCTTCTTCCCCGATCAACACCTGGGACGCAACACCGCCCTGGCGATGAAAATTCCGCTGGAGCAAATGCCCGTCTGGGACCCCCACCAGGACGACCTGGGTGGGAACACGGAAGCGGCGATCCGGGCAAGCCGCGTCGTCCTCTGGCGCGGCCACTGCAGCGTACACCAGATGTTTCTCCCGGAGCACGTCGACCAGTTCCGCGAGCGATATCCCGGAATCAAGATTCTCGTCCACCCCGAGTGTACCCGGGAGGTGGTCGACAGGAGCGACGTGATCGGCTCCACGGGGACAATCATTCGGGCGGTGGAGGAAGCGCCCCCGGGAACCCGCTGGGCGATCGGAACGGAACTGCACCTGGTCAACCGGCTCAAGCATGAGCACCCGGAGCAGGAGATTCACTTCCTCTCGCCGATGGTCTGCATGTGCGCCACGATGTACCGGATCGACCTGGCCCACCTTTGCTGGTCGCTGGAGAACCTGGCCGCCGGAACCCCGGTGAACGTCATTCGACTTGACGACGAAACGGCCCGCTACGCGCTGGAAGCGCTCAAGCGGATGCTGGAAGTGAAGTGAACTGGGCGCGGCTCCCGCTGGCAGCCCAATGAAAAAGGGTGCCACTGCTGGCTTGCCCAGCAGTGCCGTGCAAATTCTCCCGAAAATCACTGCTGGACAAGCCAGCTGTGGCACCCAAATCGCCGAGGCACTACTTTCTCAACGGGCCGCCAGGCGGGTCGTTATTCCGCCGGGGGCTTCTCCGGAGCCTCGGCCGGCGGGCCCGCCGGAGTGTCGCCTTGCGGCGACTTCTCGCCGGACTCTTTCGCCTCTTTTGCCAGCCTGGCAAGCTCCAACGGCGAGAGCTTCTGTTTGGCTTCCGCTTGGGCGGACTTGTCGGCCGGTCCGGACGGGGCACTCGCCTTCGCCGCCTTGCCTTTCGCCGCGGGTGGCTTCGGCTCGGGCTTCTCGACCACCTTAAGATAGTCCAGTTCGATGTCGTACCGGCCGCGGTTGTTGTTCCCGTCGAACTCAACCAGCGCCCGGCCGCTGAAGTTGACCGTTTTCACCTGGCCGACCACGTTTCTAAACCGGGCCAGCTCGGGACGCTCGCCCTCGACCACCACGTACTTGTCGGTGTATTCCTGCCTCAGCGTTTCGATGCGTTCAGGCTGCATGATGTTGTGACTCGATCGTTGGGCCGACCCCACGGGGCGCAGCCCGTGGGCGTTTCCGGTTCGCCTGCCCCTCACTCAGTCCTCGCCCCTCATCCCTCGCCCCTCATCCCTCACCCCTAACTCTCCCCGACTCTCCAGCGGAGATAGGCATCGAGGAAGCCCTGGATATTTCCGTCCAGCACACTGCTGAAGCTGCCGACGGTGAACCCGGTGCGGGCGTCCTTGACGCGCTGGTCGGGATGGAGGAAATAATTTCGGATCTGCGAGCCGAAGCCGACCTTGGGCATCTTGTCGTACTTGGCGGCCTGTTCCGCTTCGCGCCGTTCCTCTTCCACCCGGGCCAGCCGGGCCAGGAGCATCTTTCGCGCCGTGGCCCGATTCTTGTGCTGGCTCCGCTCGTTCTGGCACTGCACGACGAGATTCGTCGGCAGGTGCGTCAGCCGGATGGCGCTGGAGGTCTTGTTCACGTGCTGGCCGCCCGCCCCGCTGGCTCGGAACACGTCCTCCCGGACGTCCTCCTCCCAGTTCACCTCGACGTTGACCTCGCTGCCTACCTCGGGGGCGACGTCCACGGCGGCGAAGCTCGTCTGGCGCTTGCCTTCCGCGTTGAAGGGGCTGATCCGCACCAGCCGGTGCATGCCGCTTTCACCTTTCAAGTAGCCGTAGGCCATGGGCCCTCGCACGGCGATGCTGGCGCTGTTGATGCCCGCCTCTTCGTTGTCCTGGCGGTCGAGAAGCTCAACGCTACAGTCGTTGTCCCGAGCCCAGTTGATGTACATCCGCAAGAGCATGTCAGCCCAGTCGTTGGCGTCGGTTCCGCCGTCGCGGGCGTTGATCGTCAGGATCGCCCCGTTCGAGTCGAGCGGGCCGTCCAAGAGCGCCTTCAACTCCAACTCCTCGACGGCCGTTTCCAGACGCTCGAGTTCCCCGGGCACTTCGGCGGCGAACCCGGCGTCCTCCTCGGCCATCTCGATCATGGCCGCCAGGTCGTCCGACGCCTGAAGCGCCTCGGCAATCGGCTTCAAGAGCGACTTGAGCCCCTTCAAATCAGCGACGACGGCTTGGGCCTGCTGAGGGTCGTTCCAAAAGTCGGGCGAGGCCATCTGCTTCTCGATCTCGGCCGCCTGGGATTGTCGGGTGTCGTAGTCAAAGAGAGTCCCGTAGCTGGAGGATCCGCTTCTGGATCATCTCGGCTCGATCGATCAATTCCCCTTCCATCACTCTCTTCCTCCAGAAAGAAAACTCGGCCCGCAAACGTCGGGTCACACCCGCTTGCCTGCTCCGCGTGGAAACGGGCAGGTGAACCCTCCATTATATCGCTTCCCGGGCGGGGGGGAAGATGGGCCGCGGACCGTTCCGGGCAGCCCTCTTTCCCTCCTTTGGCCCCGCCGCTAGACTTCGATAGGGGCATTCTCGCGTTCTTTTTCGAGGTTCGGAGCCGTGTCGCGCGTGGTGTTGGCGATGTCGGGTGGGGTCGATAGCAGCGTGGCGGCTTGGCTCTTGCGCCAGGAGGGCCACGACGTGATCGGGCTCTTCATGCGGCACGGGGTCGGGGCCGAAACTTCGTGTGCCGCCCGGCCCGGCGAGCCCGAGCGCCGAAAGCAGCGCTGCTGTAGCGCAACCGACGCCGCCGACGCCCGGCGCGTGGCCGACAGGCTCGACATCCCCTTCTACGCCCTGAACTTCGACGCAGACTTCGGCCGCATCGTCGACCATTTTGTCGACGAGTACACGGCCGGCCGCACGCCCAATCCCTGCATCCTCTGCAACACCTGGCTAAAGTTCGGCAAGCTGTTCGAGTATGCCGATAGCGTCGACGCCCGATACGTGGCCACGGGCCACTACGCCCGGCTGACGCCCGCCGACGAGGAAAAGGGGACAGGTCCAATTTGTGCGACGCACCGGGCACCAACCGAAGGTTGGTCAGGCCGTTCCGGCAAATTGGACCCGTCCCCTTTTCCTGCCCTACCGGCTTTGTGCCGGGGACAGGACGCGGGCAAGGACCAGTCGTACGTCCTTTTTGGGATCGAGCGCCGAATGCTTGGCCGGCTTCTGTTCCCGGTTGGGGAGCATCGTAAAGAGGAGATCCGCCAGATTGCCGGCCGATTGGGGCTCCGCGTGGCCGAAAAGCCCGACAGCCAGGAACTCTGCTTCGTGCCCGACGGCAATCACGCCCGACTGGTCCGGGAGCGTCGCGGCGACGTCGACACTTCGGGCGAAATCGTCACGACCGACGGCACGGTGGTCGGACGGCACGACGGCCTGGAGCGCTTCACCGTCGGCCAGCGCAAGGGCCTGGGCATTGCCTTTGGCGAGCGCCGCTTCGTGGTCCGCCTGGAGCCGGACACGCGACGGGTGGTCGTTGGCACCAAAGACGAGCTGGCCCGAACCGAGCTTACGGCCGCCGATGCCAACTGGCTGGTCGAGGAGCCGGCCGGGCC
>JBDRTC010000255.1:0-6093 GCA_043824335.1 Planctomycetota bacterium
TCGCGGGGTCCAGGAGTTAGGGGGCAGGGGGCAGGACTCGCACGCACACGTGTAACCCAAGCTCCCGAACCCCGAACCCTGAACCCTGAACCCTCAAACCAGCCGAACCCGAAGCCCAGAGGATGGGTCGTAGGGATACCCCACCCGATCCAGCAAAAGGCCCGATTGGCGGAACTCCGGTTGCGGGACCGGGCCCTGGGCACGTCGGGGTCGGTCGCCCAGCACTTTCGCCACCAAGGGCGGCGTTATGGACACATCCTCGACCCTCGCACCGGGCGGCCCGCCGAGGGGGTTTTTTCGGCCACGGCCGTCGCTCCCACGGCCGCCGAGGCCGACGCCCTGTCGACCGCCTTCTACGTGATGGGGGCCGACAAAGCCCTCGAGTTCTGCCGCCGCCGGCCGGAAATTGCCGCCGTGAGGGTCTGTCCGACCCACCGCGATCAGGGCCTCGAAATCCACACGGCCGGACTCGAAGAGGACGAATTTCGTATCCTGGAGGGGCCGGCATGCGATAGACTGTAAAGTTGGACGTTCTTTAGCGATGCTTCGGCTTAACTTGTTCCCAAGCTCCGCTTGGGAACACTTCCCCTTCACGGCATTGCTTTGCCCCTTTGGGCGAATCGGCAAGACGGAAGTTGGCGGAAGTGCGGTCCCAAGCTGAGCTTGGGACCGAGGTGAAGTGCGGTCCCAAGCAGAGCTTGGGACCGAGGTGACGCGGCCCCGCGACTCCGAGGATGAAACGTGACCACATCACTGCTCCCAAACAGATCGGCCCGATGTCGAGTCTTTCTCACGGTCTTGCTGTGGCCCGTGTTCTTGGCGGGAGCGTCGGCTGAGGAACCCCCAAAACCTCTCCAGACGCCGAAACTGACCGAAGTGGTTCGCCAGGGGTGGTTGCGCGCCCAAATCGTCTCCGGCCGTATCACGTTCCGCGGTACGCGGCTGGGGAGCAAGAGCGACGTTGCGAAAAGCAACGGCCGGGAAGAGCGGGTGAGTCTCCGCGTCACCGCCCAGGAACTCGCGATGCGCTACGACCTGTCGGCCCCCAACGAGGAGCTGTTGCTCGAAATCACCGGCGCGGACGAGTTCCACGCGCGGCGGATCCCCAAGGGCGACGGCGGCCCGGCGCCGGTTGATTTCCGGCAATCTGCCGGCGAACCGCTCCGGCTCACGGTGGGGCCGGCGGGCGAAGAGCGGGTTTACTCGGCCCAAAGCCTCTGGCACTTGCTCGTCGCGGCGCCGGCGATTTGCAGCCAACACCTCGTCCCCCTATTGCAGGTGCTGGACGAGCAGTGGGATCTGACCACGACGGCCGAACAGGTGGAGGTTGACCTGCTCCAGGCGGCCGGCGAGGGAAACCTGCCTGATCCTCGCCGATGGGGCGCGTTGGTCGAGCAATTGGGCGACCAACGGTACGCCCGTCGAGAGGCGGCCGACCGGGAGTTGAGGACATTGGGCCGGATCGTGCTCACGTATCTGGAGCAACTGGACCAAAGCCGTCTGGACGCCGAGCAGCGCTACCGCGTCCGGCGGATCCTGATCGCGCTGTCCGCAAGCATGGAGAACGACACGCCGCCTCAAATCGCCAGGTGGCTGGCCGGAGACCCGGTCGTCTGGCTGGCGATGCTCACCCGCGACGACGAGTCGACGCGACGCCTGGCGGCCGAGCGGCTCGAGGCCCTTCTGGGAAAACCCGTGGAATTCGACCCGGCGGCCGACGCTCCCACCCGGGCGAGCCAGATCGAGCAACTCCGCGCTCGGATTCTGGATCGGTAAGGAGTGGCCGAAGAATAATTTCCCAGTTCTTGTCTGCAGGGAACGCCCTCCGTGGCGTTCCGTGAAGTCCCGGCAAACGCCCCTTTCTCTCGCGCACCGGAACGCCACAGAGGGCGTTCCCCACAGGTAATTCCAACTGGTTCCCAAGCTCCGGCTTGGGAACCGCCTTGAGGACTGCTTCGCCTATTGGTGGGCTGAGGCTTCCAGGCTACGCGTTCCCAAGCCGGAGCTTGGGAACGAGGCCAAGCACATCGCTCTGCACCCCTCGTCCGGAGGGTCGCGGGGAGTTCTTGAGGCACGATCCGAGACGCCAGAGGGGCGTTGCATCGGCCGGCAAAACTCGCCCGGTTCATCGTGGGACGTATTGGCCGTTTCAGCCGGTACACCTAGAATCCGAGCACGAGAGGACTTGAGTTCCGCAAAGGCAAGTGACTGCGACCCAACATGGCTTCCCATCCCACTGAATCTGCCGACGCTCCTGGGGCGTCTGCAGCCAACGATGCCGCTGACGCCCGCGGGGGCCTCTGCTCGGTCAGCTTCATCGGCCTTCTGGTCACGCAGTTCCTCGTGGCCTTAAACGACAACATGTTCCGCTGGCTTCTGATCCCCATCGGCAAGAAGGTGGTGGACCAACGGGACATACTGCTCCCCGGCTTCAGCGAGCCGCTTGGGCCGGATTTTGTGCTGGCCGCCGGAGCCGCCTGTTTCCTGCTGCCGTTCGTAGTGCTGGCGGCTCCGGCCGGGTATCTGGCCGACCGCTTCAGCAAGCGGGAGGTGATGATCGGCTGCAAGGTGGCCGAGATCGTGGTCATGATCCTGGGCGTTCTGGTCATCCTCAGCGGCAACCTTTACGTGATGCTCTTCGTGCTCTTTTTGATGGGCGCCCAAAGCGCGATGTTCAGCCCGTCGAAGTACAGCAGCATCCCGGAGATCGTCCGTCCGGATCGCATCTCCGCCGCCAACGGGCTGATCGGCATGACGACCATGTTCGCCATCATTTTGGGCTCGGTGGCGGGCAATGTCCTGTTCGCCTGGACCACGCCGCCCGACGGCCAGTTAGTCGCCGGGCAGGACCTCTTGCCCGGCCAGTACCACTGGTGGATCTCGGCCACGGCCCTGATCGGCGTGGCGGTGTTGGGGTGGATCGCGAGCCTCTTCATCGGACGGCTCACGCCCGCCAATCCCGGGCGCCGGTTCCCGGTGAACCCGGCTGGGCAGACCTTCCGCGACCTGGCCGAGCTGATTTCGAAACGACCGCTCCTGTTGGCCGCCCTGGGGAGCGCCTATTTTTGGGCGCTGGGGGCGTTGGCCCAGCTCAACATCGACAAGTTCGCCGAGTTCGAGCTCTTGGTGGAACAGGAATGGGTCGGTCCGCTGCTGGGAGTGCTGGTGCTGGGCATCGGCATCGGATCGGCGTTGGCCGGGATCTGGTCGCGTGGCAGGATCGAGCTGGGCCTGGTGCCCCTGGGGGCGCTGGGGATGGCCGTATTCCCGATGTTTCTCTTTCTGGTCCCCGCCGGAACGGGCTCCCCATCGTCGGCGCCCTACTACGGGACGTGTTTCGGGCTTTTGGCGCTGGGCATGGCCGCGGGTCTCTACGACATCCCGCTCTTGGCGTTCCTTCAGGATCGCAGTCCCCGCGAGTCGCGCGGACGGATTCTGGCCGCCTCCAACTTCATCGCCTTCTCCTGCATGTTCCTGGCTTCCGCGGCCTTCGGGCTCTTGGCGGGCTGGCTTGGCCTCTCGGCCCGGCAGATCTGGCTGGTGGCCGGGATCGTCACGCTGCCGGTGTTCCTTTGCATCCTCTGGCTGGTTCTCGGCCGCGCCATGTACCTGTTCGTGGGGATGCTGGTGTGGCTTCTCTACCGGGTGCGGGTGGTGGGCGCGGAGAACGTGCCGAAGGAGGGCGGGGCGCTTTTGATCCCCAACCACATTACCTGGATCGACGGCGTGCTGCTTCTCCTGTACGCTCCTCGACCCGTTCGGCTGGTCGCACATGAGGACTACCTGGGCGGTCGGCTGATCCGCCGGCTTGCCAGGGACCACGACGTGATCCCGATCGTGCCCGGCCGAAGGTCGGTCGTCCGCTCGATCCGCGCCGCCCGAGAGGCCCTGCGCTCCGGCGACCTGGTGTGCATTTTTCCTGAAGGCGGGCTCAGCCGCACCGGACAGATCAACCCCTTCAACCCGGGATTCCTCACGATCCTCAAAGGCACGGGCGTGCCGGTGATTCCCGTTCACCTGGGCGGGCTTTGGGGGAGCATCTTCAGTTTCGAGCGAGGCAAGTGGTTCTGGAAGTGGCCCCGTCGACTGCCGTATCCGGTGTCGGTGCGGTTTGGCCGTCCCATTCCCGAGGCGTCCGACCCCCATCAGGTCCGCCTGGCCGTGCAACAGTTGGAGATCGAGGCGATGGACCAGAGCAAGCAACAAGGCGGGAGGATGATCCCGGCTCGCGCTTTCCTGCGGATGTGCCGCAGGAACCTCCGGCGGCCCAAGGTGGCCGATTCCAGCGGTGCGGAGCTGACCGGCGCCGGGCTGCTCACCCGGGCCCTGGTGCTCCGGCGGCTCTTGCGCCGGGAAGTGCTGGCTAACGACGAAAAGCACGTGGGGATCCTGCTGCCGCCGTCGGTCGGCGGGGTGGTGACCAACGCCGCCATCTCGCTCGACGCCCGGGTCGCCGTGAACCTGAATTACACCGTTTCCTCCGACGTGATGAACGACTGCATCGCCCAGGCCGAAATCCGGCACGTGCTGACCAGCCGCAGGGTGATGGAGAAGCTCGAGTTGAAGATCGACGCCGAGCTGGTCTACCTGGAGGATTTTAAGGACAAAGCCGGCCTGGCCGACAAGCTCCTCGCGGCGGGCCAAACGTGGCTTATGCCCGCGGCAATGCTGGAGCGCCGGCTCGGTCTTTCGCGGCTCGGCCCCGACGATTTGCTCACGCTGATTTTCACCTCCGGTTCCACGGGCCAGCCGAAGGGCGTGATGCTCACCCATCACAACGTCGGTTCGAACGTCGACGGGTTCGACCAGATCCTGCACATCCGCAAGGACGACGTGCTCGTGGGCATTCTCCCCTTCTTCCACTCCTTCGGATTCACAGTGACCATCTGGACGATCCTCATGCTCGACTGCAAGGGGATCTACCACTACAGCCCGCTCGAACCCCGGCAGGTCGGCAAGTTGTGCCGGAAGCACGGCGCCACGATCCTCTTGACCACGCCCACGTTCCTCCGTTCCTACCTCAGGCGGTGCGAGCCCGCGGAACTGGCCTCCTTGGAGGTGATCGTCACCGGGGCGGAAAAACTCCCCTCGGAACTGGCCGACGCCTTTGAGAAGAAATTCAACCTCCGGCCCCTGGAGGGCTACGGCACCACCGAGTTGTCGCCCGTGGTGTCGGCCAATATCCCTCCCAGCCGATTGGCCAGCAGCTTCCAGCTCGGTCCGCGGGAAGGGACCGTCGGCCAGCCGCTCCCCGGGATTGCGGCCAAGGTGGTCGACCTCGATACGGGCGAAGACCTGGGGATCGACAAGCCGGGCATGCTGCTGATCCGCGGCCCCAACGTGATGAAAGGCTATCTCCACCAGCCGGAGCTGACCGCCGAGGTCCTCCGCGACGGCTGGTACACGACCGGCGACGTGGCCGTGATCGACGCCGACGGCTTCATCCGCATCACCGGCCGGGAGAGTCGCTTCTCCAAGATCGGCGGCGAGATGGTGCCCCACATCGGCATCGAGGAAATGCTCGAAAAAGTGCTCGCCCTGGGGGAGGAAGAACTCACAGTGGCGGTCACCGCGGTTCCCCATCCCAAGAAGGGCGAGCGGCTGATCGTCCTGCACACCGGGCTGGACGCGCCACCCGAGGAGATCTGCCGCCGCCTGGCCGCCGCCGGGCTGCCGCCCATCTGGATCCCCTCGCCCGACAGCTTTCTCCAGGTCGACGAGATCCCCGTGCTCGGCACCGGCAAGCTCGACCTCAGGCGGACCCGCGAGCTGGCCCTGCAGCAGGTTTCCCCACAGCCGTGACGCGCCGGCGACACTGGCCCCGTTTAGCCGCCGCCGGCACGCCGGCATGTTTCCCGTTTAGCCCGAAGTTCTACCGTTTGGCAAGTTGTATCTCGTTGCTGGGCGAGGGGTTGCATTCTCGCTCGATTGCAGAGGCCTGACTCCGGGCGCCGTGGCTGGCGGGCGTCAGACCCAACAGTCGGAAGGCTTCGGTCTGAAGCGGTGTGGCGTTGGTGAGCTTGGTGAACGTGGCTTCGGCCGAACCGCCGGCAGGCACACAGGTGTGACGACAGCGGGTCGCCAACTCCGCCA
>JBDRTC010000256.1:0-2593 GCA_043824335.1 Planctomycetota bacterium
TGGTCTCCAGGGGCGAGCCAGTCCGATTGAGCCACAGCCGCAAGGGCTACAGCGAAGCCACCTATCGCCAGACCACGGAGGACTTCATCCGTGCGATGGAGAACGCCTTCTGGCATTTCGGCGGCGTGCCCAAGGTGCTCATCATCGACAACCTCAAGGCGGCGGTCAAGCACCCGGACTGGTACGACCCGGAGCTGAACCCGAAGGTTCAATCGTTGGATGAGCAGCGGACGATCTTGCAACACTATGTGGAGGTCGTGGAGGTCCGAATCAGCGACCCAAAGGCCAAGTCCGGGAGCTATTCCCTGAAATTGTTCCCAGAGGTCCCTCCGCTAGACCCGCCGGAGGGGACAAGAAACGAGAATGGGACCGGTGTCGGGGAGGCCGACTCCGATCCTTTGTTAACCGAAGGGGCGTTGGTTCGCCAATCTGATGAAAAAGCTCCCCGACTAGGACTCGAACCTAGGACAAAGCGGTTAACAGCCGCTTGCTCTACCAACTGAGCTATCGGGGAATGGAGAGGTTGATGATACCGAATGCCTCGCGGGTCAGCAAGATCTCGGAGTGTCCGCCGGGGAGCCCCCGGGGGCGTGGTCGGGCCGCGACTAGCCGCTTTTTTGGTTGTCTTGCTTCGCCCGCTCCTTCTCCATCACTACGTGGTTTCCCACGTCGTTGTACTCTACCCTGGACATGAAGCTCCGCATCAGCATCAGCCCCCTTCCGCTGGGGGCTTCGATGTGAGCCGGGTCGGTTGGGTCAGGGACCGACGAGGGGTCGAATCCCTCGCCTTCGTCGGTGATCTCGATCCGGATCATCTCGGGGTTGACGCGGCAGGCGACGTGGACTTGCTTGCCGGGATCGAGGCGGTTGCCGTGCCGAATGGCGTTGACCAGGGCCTCCTCCATGGCCAGATGGATGCTGAAGACATCGTGCTGGATCCACGCCTGCTTTTCGAGCTGATCGAGGATTTCCTGGAGAATCGGCGCGCCGGCTCCCGTCTCGCTTGGGATCACGTGTTCACATTGCCAGATCCAACGATCTTCTGACATGGATTTCTGCTAAAGCAGGTGAAACGAGAATTGCGAAAGGAGGGCGTCAGAAGTCGCCCAGGGCGTCTGACTCGTCGTCCTTGATGCTGAAAAGGCGGTCCAGCCGGGTGATCGCGAAGACCTCGTAGATCTCGGGCCGAATGTTGCACAACTTGAGCACACCGCCCCGGGCCTTCACTTTCTTGTCCAGGGTAATCAGTTTCCCCAGAGCCGCGCTCGACATGAAACCGACCGCAGAGAAGTTCAGGATCAGCTTCTTGCGGTCTTCCCCCTCCACCAGATGGAACAGCTCCTGCCCCATTTCCTGGATCCCAAGATCCTCGATGATTCGTTGGTCGCGGAAGTGAACCACCGTGACGTCGCCCACTTCGCTGACATCCAGCCGCTGCTGTCTGGGCATCTGGCAAGCTCCTCTGGCAATCTTAAGGTAGTCAGCCGTCGAAGGCCGCCGAATTCAGCGGCGCTCGACCGCCACGACGCGGCCTATGCTCCGTGGCCCGCGGTCGTTTCAATTCTCCTTCACATCATAAGCCCGCCAGGGTGGGTGTCAAGGAGGTGGAGAGATTCCACGAGCACCACCGCAGCGTACGGAGCAATCCAGATAGGATCGTGGGTTTTGGCCGATTTGTCAACATGACTGGGGGCTATACGGAGCACAATGCGGGCCACGTCGCCCGCGGCGGTAGGGCCGTCCGGATTCGTCCGGCGGTGCTTGCGCAGATCGGAGGAAACGGCCCCTTTGGATGGGGGGTATCATGCTCCCAGGATAGGCCCCTTGCACTGCGCACTCACTGGAGGGCATGACGTTTCGCCTATTTGCCGAGGCCGAGTATGCCTTGTGTCGCATGTTGACGCGACGCAACACCGATGTCTCGGGGAAACGTCGACCCGTAGACCAATATCCGTTTGCGAGGATCGGCAGAATCCACTAAGTTCTTGCAGGGAAATCGGTTACTGCGAGAACCCCATTCTGCGCGTCTGACCGGGCACGCGGTTTGCCTCTGCCTTGATGGGCCTTGACCTCAAGCCAGCGACAGCCGACTTGCCCATGAAAACCGCCGCCTCGATCAGCCTGTTCTGCGGAGTCCTCGTGACGCTTGTTCCGGCATCGGAACCCCAAGCGGGGGAAGGAGCCGCCTCGAAGGAGTTGCCGCAAACGGTCACCGTCGAGGTGGCCAGCGGCCGGAACTTCACCGGCTGGGTCGACCCTCGGACGGACGAAGCGGAACTCTGGTTGCGTTGGAGTCGGGGCACGATGGCGATTCTCCGGCCGATCGACTGGGAACAGGTGATCGAGGCACAAGTCGGCGGGGACACCGTCTCCCGGGAGGAGCTTTTCAACGCGGTGGCTCCGAAACAAGAAATCGTGCTGGTCGGTGAGCCGGTGGAGCCGCCACGTCCAAAGGTCTTTCGCGTACACGCCGCTGGTTCCCCACGCGCGAGACCGACGCATTCGACCCCAGACTCGGGAGCCGCCATGGCGACAAGGGTCGGCCACCGGGAAGCACTTCCGGTGCGGTCGTTGGAGATCGACGCGTGGGTGG
>JBDRTC010000257.1:0-10524 GCA_043824335.1 Planctomycetota bacterium
CTATCGCGCCCGAGTCGGCGGCCGGCTCCTCCCGGTTACGGTGACGGGCGACGCCCCGGTCGACGTGGTGGCCGCCACGGACGACGAATCCCAAACCGTCTCGATCGGCCTAATCAACTACTCGCCCACCGATGCCGCCACCGTCACACTCGACCTCCAGTCCCCCGCCCGGCAGCCCGCCATCGCCTGGCGCATCCACGCCCCCAGCCTCGACGCCATCAACATCCCCGGCCAACCCGAAGCCGTCACCACCACCCAGCTTCCCGATCCGGTGCCGCTCGACAACCGCCCACCCCCGGGGTCTCTGGCTGAAACCTACGGGCCACCGGCGGTGCGCGGCTTGATGGCCGAGGAACCGAGCCGTCGCAAATCGAAGAATCGGCAATCTCTGCCTAAACTCCCCAAAAGCGGTGGCCCGATAAACGAATGTGGGGTGACGCCAATACCCTGGCAGAAGGCCTGCAATCAGCAAGGAGCCGGGTGTCGCGCCCGCCACGGGATCGATCGCCGTCCAAGACCGCTACCGGTCGGCCCCACCCCCGGAGACGGCACCCTTGGGCCTAAGAAAACTACCCCTTCTGTAATCCATCCGAGATTCCATGAGGCCGGAACCCTAAACCCTGAGCCCCGCATACCAACGGAGACGGGCATGCACCTATCCGTCATTCTCTCGACGTACAACCAACCCGCGTGGCTGGAGAAGGCAATCTGGGGCTACGCCGTGCAGACCTTCCGCGACTTCGCGCTGGTGATCGCCGACGACGGCTCGACTCAGGAAACCGCCCTGCTGATCGCCCGCCTGAGAAAGAAGACCGGGCTGCCGATTCGCCACGTGTGGCACGAAGACCGTGGCTTCCGCAAGTGTACGATTCTCAACCGCGCCATCGAGGTCGCCGAGGCCGACTACCTGGTCTTCTCCGACGGCGACTGCATCCCCCGCCGCGATTTCCTCGCCCAGCACGCCGCCTTGGCCGAGCCGGGCTTTATGCTTTCCGGCGGCTACGTGCGATTGCCGATGGAGTTGAGCCTGCGCATCACGCCCGACAACGTGATCGACGGCCGGGCCACCGACCCGCGATGGCTCGTGGCCAACGGCCTGGGGCGGAACAAGCACCAGCGGATGCTCGCCTGCGGCCCTCGCGTGGCCCGCCTGCTCGACGCGATCACCACCACTCGGGCCACGTGGAACGGCTGCAACTGCTCCACTTGGACCCGTAACGTCCTAGCGGTCAACGGCCATGACGAGCGGATGCAGTACGGCGGTCTGGACCGCGAGATAGGCGAGCGCCTGGTCAACGCCGGTATCCGCGCCAAGCAGATTCGCCACCGCGCCGTATGCGTACACCTCGACCACGGGCGAAGCTATGCCCGGCCGGAACTGATCGAGCGCAACCGCGCCATCCGCCGCGAGACCCGCCGCACTCGCAGCGTGTGGACGCCGTACGGCATTCAGCAAGGCCTCGACGGCAGCCAGCCGCTCCGCCGTGCGGCGTGAGCGCAACGGCGTGCTTCCTTTTTGGGAGCAAATCATCGCTTGGCACCTTCCATGAAAACCCAAGAGCTTGCCCGCCAGTTTGGGGGTTAGTGCCAAGTGGCACAATACGGGCGCTAGTAGATGGGCTGTGCGTGTTTTGGGGCGAGTTTGCGGATTGTCGATGTTTGTACTGATCTGAGGCAACCATCATGTCGAAGAAGAGGTATGGATTGTGCGGATCGTGAGGGATAGACGGACTCCGAAAAGCTGCATGACGTTGCGCGAGAAACCGCGCAAGGTCGGCACGGCCAAGCGTACAGTTCGTCCGCCGTTGGAGGATGTCTTGATCGTCTCCCACAAGCACCGATTCATTTTCATCCATGGCTACCGGACGGGCGGCCGGAGTCTCACGGCGGCGTTGGCCAAGCACTGTGGGCCTGACGACGTCATCACCGCCGTCGAGGGAGTGCCGGCTCGCAACGCCGGGCAGTTCGAGCGGCACGACGGAGCCGCCAAGATCCGGCGTTATCTGGGCGAGGACCGGTGGCGGGCGTATCTCAAGTTCACCTTCGAGCGCAATCCCTGGGACAAGATCCTCTCGCACTACTGGGACTACGTGAGCCATCGCGAGAAGAAGAGGTTCTATAAAACGGCCCACGAGCTGCTCTTCGGCCAGCCTCTACCTTTCCGGTCGTGGTTTGCGCTGCGCGTCTGGCAAAAGCGTCTTACGCGATCGAGGGCCGCCCGCTTCCCGCGGCACTTCCCTCATTACACGGAGAACGGCCGAGTGATCGTCGACTTCATCGGCCGATTCGAGTGCCGCCAAGAGCACTTAGAGCAACTCAGCCGGCGATTGGGACTGCCGATCGACACCACCATCTGGATCGGATCGGGCACCCGCAAGGTCCGCAGCCCCTACACCGACCACTTCGACGAGAAGATGAACCGCATTGTCCGTTCCCTCTTGCACGAGGACCTGAAGCTCTTGGGGTACGAATTCGGCAAGCCTCATCCGACGGACGTCATCGAGCCCTCCCCCGCCACGAGAGCCGCGGCGTAAGTAGCGCGTGTCAGGCTGCTTTTCTCTGCTCGACCGCTCGGCGGAAGACGGCTTCGGTGCGGAGCGTTAACACCGCGGGCGAGAAGTGCTCCTCGACGCGCCTCCGCCCGGCTGCACCGAGCTGCCTGCGTCGGGACGGATCGCACAAGAGCGGGATGGCCGCCTCGGCCAGGGCGTCGCTATTGGCCGGCGGGACGAGCAGTCCGGTCGTGCCGTGAACGACGCACTCGCGGATGCCGGTCGAGTCGGAGGCGACCACGGGCACACCGGCGGCCATCGCTTCGAGCAACACGCGCCCCAGCGGTTCTTCAAGCGCCGGATGGATCAGAAGGTCGATCGCCGACCAGACGTGCTCCATGTCGTGGCGGATGCCGGCCCAGACCACGCGATCGGCCACGCCCAGCCGTTCCGCCGTGGTTCGAACGCGGGCCGCGTACCTGCTGCTGGTGCTTCCGCCAATGGCCACGAGCCTGGCGTTCGGCGCGGCCTGGAGCATCTTGGGCAACGCCCGAACGAGATGGATCAGCCCCTTCCTCCGGATCAACGTTCCCACGACGGCCATCAGACAACACGACTCGTCGGCGCCGAACTCGGCGCGAATCCGCGTTCGCGCTTCGCGCGACACTTCACCGGACCAACGAGGATCGACGAAGTTGTAAATGGTCTCGATGCGGCTGGGACGCACCAGGTTGTACCGCTGGTGGTACCGCCGGGTCGATTCGGAGACGGCGATCACGTAGTCGTTGAACATCCAGTGCGGCTGGAACTTGCGGCAGTGAGCCGTGGCCACGCACGGTATGCCCGAGAGCCAGTGCATCAGAACCCCGAAGAAATGCGCCCGGCTCATGTGCGTGTTGACGACGTCGGTCTGCCGCTCGCGCGCCATCGCAACGATCCGACGCAACTCGTCCGGCGGCCAACGGTGCATATCGGACCAAATCACCTCGACCGGTCCGGACGCCAATTCCCGACCAATCCATGAATTGGGACGGCAGACCATCGAGACGCGATTGTCGCGCTTGGCCAACTCGCGGGTGAGCAGGAGCGTGGAGTTGGCCGCACCGACGAGCCCCATTCCAGAACAGATCTGCATGATGTTCACGAGTGCGTCTCCGGTAGCCGTTCAAGCTCCGGCCCATGCCGGGGGACCAACTCAAACGGCACAAGTTTGAGCTTAGCAGAAACCGCGACCCCAGGAAATCCGAGAATTTTTGGGGATCGGTGTCCTGGTCCACCGATTTTTGCGCCGCCCTTGGCGGAACGCAACTTCCTGTTTCTCCGTAGGTTATGATAGCCTCTGCACCATGCGAAGGCACCCTGTCCAAACAACAAGATTTGCCCCGGATTCCATTTCCGAAAGGCTGGCCAAAGCACGTTCGGTCAGCCGGAGCTTTGCCGAAGGAAGTCTCCGACGCCGATTCTCCGGTCTCCGGCCCAATCTGTCTCAAGAAGTCGTCAGAGTGCCGGGGTTTCTCGGACACGTCGGCAATCGAACGTTTTCCAAGATATGAGACCTTAGCTCGACCTCTTACGCTGCAAACGACGTAACTCCTTGACGGCAAAGGAGTACAGAGTTATTAGTAGGGGCGGAGGGCCTTTCCACCGGAGAATCACGCCGGCTTTCTTGGCCCGGCTGCGAAGGATTTCTTCCGCTGGCGCAAATATGCTTGTGAGGACCCGGGAACCAACAAGGAAGCGGGTGTGGCGGCCGACGAACAGTCCAGCCTGATTACGGCTCTGAAAGGGCGCGACCGCTCCGCCTGGAGTGCCGCCGTCGATCGCCATCTTCACGAGGTCTACGGCTTCGTTTTCCACCTTGTTGGGGGCGACCGGGCGGTCGCGGAGGACTTGAATCAGGAGACTTGGCTGCAAGCACTGAATGGAATCGACCAGTGCGATGCAACCCGGGGCAGTTTCCGGAACTGGCTGTTTGGCATTGCCCGCAGGCGAGTCGCCCTGTACTACCGCCGCCGTGCTTTGGCTGGGAACGCGACATCGTTTAGCGGTCAATTCGAGGAGTCTGCCGAATTGGGAGAGATCTCCGTCTTGCCCAAGGACGTGTTGGAGCAGGTGGAACAGAGAGGGTCATCGGAATCCCGATCCCTCTTCGTGCTCCAGATCGATCCGGAAACGATCCGCGGCCGGATCGCCTATTTCCTCGAGATGGGTCATCAACTGGCGTTGAAGACGTTTCAGCTCGCCGCCGGCCTCCGGATCGTTGATCCGGTTCACCGTTTCTTCGGCGTCGTTCTTCAAATCGTAAAGCTCATCGATACCGACGGGATTCCAGCAGTACTTCCAGCCCGGAGTGCGAACGGCACGGATGCCGTACCATTTGCCGTTGTACCATTCGTAACCGTAGAACGCTGCGTCAGGGACCTCGTGCCAGGCATCCGACTCCTGGCGAACCAACGGCATCAGGGACCGGCTGAACCGTTGCCCGTTGTCGGGTTCGAGCCCTAACCAGTCCACGATCGTTTGGTTGACGTCGATGATGGAGACCTGATGATCGACCTTTCGGGGCCGTGCTCCGGGGACACGAATCAACAGCGGAATGCGCATCAGCTCGTCGTAGCAGTAGGGACCTTTGTCGTACAGTGCGTGCTCACCCAGCATGCTGCCCTGATCGCCTGCGAGAACGACCATCGTGCCGTCTGACAGTTGCAGATCATCGAAGGTGACGAGCACCACGTTGCGATGTGAGGGACGAGACGCCCAGGCCTGAGGGCTCGTGACGCACCAACAAGCGACACCAGCCAACCAGAGACATCCAAGCAGAGCTTGTGCGTTCACGGTTCGTTCCTCGTGGGTGGTCCCGTCCGGCAGACGGGACCTACTCCGCGAAATCAGCGGCTTGCCGGCAGCCAGACGGTCATTTGCGACACGCCGCGATTGGCCCAGGCGTAGTACGGGATCAGCGTGACGTCAATCCGGTTCTCATTGGCCGGATCCCAGCGCTGGTAGAGCCGATCGGTCCAGTCAGGAGATTGCGTGACACGGGCTTGCCCGTCCAAAACCGTCACGCCGCCGAGAAGGTCGTTGTCCCGTCGCGGCGTCCACTTGGCACCAGCGACGACCGCCACGCCGTCCACTCCGACGCCCTTGGGCAAGTCGGGTGATTCCAGGCAGTACACGATCGGCCCACGCATCACCGCCACCTGGTTGCGGGCTTCTTCGACCAGCGGATGCGCTTGGAGGAAGACCACGTCCATCGGCAACTCAAGCTCGATCACGTCGCCCGGTGACCATCGGCGCTGAATCGCCGCGTACGTTCCCGGCGTCAACTTGGCGTCGGACGGCTTGCCGTTGATCGTGACGGCTGCACGCGTGGCCCAACCCGGGATGCGCAGCATTATGGCCATCGCATCGCCTGTGGCTTGCTGGACCTCGATCGTCACCTTGCCGTCCCAGGGATAGTCGGTTTTCTGCGTAAGCCTCACGGCCGATTCGTCGGAAAGTTTGGTTTCCAGGTGATTGCTGCCGTACAGATTCACCCAAACCGCGTGGTCCGAGACGCTGTAAGCCCAGCCCTGCAGCTTGGCCAACGTTCGGGATACGTTGGGCGGGCAGCAGAAACAGTGGACGGGCGAGTTGGGCGTCGTGTCGGGCCAGCGTGCCGCCGAATCGTTACTCAGAAGCGGCACTTCGGCGCCGCAGCGGCGTAATGGGTTGGTGTAGAAGAAATCGGTGCCGCTCAAACCGATGGCCGAGAGCATGCTGTTGTACAACACGCGTTCCATCACGTCGGCGTACTTCGCGTCGCCGGTCAACCCCAGCATGCGCCAATTCCACATGGCGTGGCCGATATTGGCACACGTCTCGTTGTAGGCCATGCGGTTGGGCAACTGATACTCCGCCCCGAACGCCTCATGCACCGAATCGCGAGGCCAGCGCCGGAACGTCCGGCGCAGCAACTCACCGTGGTGCAGCGCCGCCACGCCGCCAGTGACGTACATCTTGTGCGTCGTCACGTCGTGCCACAGGCGGTTCAGCGCTTCGAGTAAGGCTTTCTCCCCCGTCTCGGCGTAGACGTCGGCCGCGCCGCACCAAAGGTAGGTGGCCGTGACGCAATGGCCCACGGCTTCCTTCTCTTTGCGCAGCGGCACGGCGGCCTGGTTCTGGTTGCTGCCCCCGGGCGCCGATCCCCGCATGTCGACGAAGATGCCGGCCAGTTCCAAGTATTTCGGGTCCCGAGTCGTGCGGTACAAATCGACCGCGCCCATGATGTTCGACGGATTGAAGCCGAAATGGGCCAGCTCTTTGGGGCGCGGGGAAAACAGATCGTACAGGTAGTCGCCGACGCGCGTGGCGATCTTGAGATAGCTGTCTTTGCCCGTGGCGCGATGGTGAACGCAAGCGGCGGTCATCAGATGCCCCATGTTGTACAGCTCGTGGTTGTGGAGATCCTCCCAGCGGTTGGCGCCCTTGAGTTGGACCCACGACGAAAGGTACCCATCCGCCTGTTGGGCCTTGGCGACCAATGCGATGCCTTCATCCATCAGCCGGTCGAGCTTCTCGTCGCCGGTGACCTCGAACAAGTGAGCCATCGTCTCGATGCACTTATGGCAGTCACCGTCGCTCCACTTCGTGCCGCCTGGCTTGCCCTTGGGAGCCAAACCGGCGGCCCTGCGCAGGTCGTTGAAGGTCGCCGCGTTGTCTGGTAGTTGCATGACACGCCACAGATTCGGCGTCACCACGCGACGACACTGGTCGTACCGCCGGCCCCAGAACCCCTCGGTCCACCGGACGTCCTTCAGCGAGACGCTCCGTAACTTGATGTGGGGACTGCACTCGACTCGAACCCCGCCCTCTTGACCCGGGGCACATCGGCAAAGGCCGGCTGCGACCACCAGCACCGTCGCTGCCATCAGCACTCCTCGAAACTCGTCTTTAACTCTCATTGTCGTGTCTCCTTGCTCGTCGTGCCGTCTGGGATACTCCCACGGCGGGACGACGAAAACCGGTTCGTTGCTCGCCCAACGTGCACGGCCGAAGTGACGTGCCCCCACGGTTGGGGCCCGGGAATGTCGGACGAAGTCTGACAACCAATGGACGATGGAAGTACCCGGACAGCGTATTGGCCCGGGTGTTGATGAAGGTGTCGTGATAGGGCACGTTGGCGTCGATCCAGGTGACCAGCCGGAGCCAATCCTCGGGGCTCAGCTCGACGCGTTTTGCGCACGCTCCTTCGCGAAGCACGCGCACAAGCTTGCTCTGGTGGGATCCGAACGCCAGGGGCTGGGAGATGACTTCGGCCGGATCGAACTTATTGGCGTAGGAGACGAGGTTCTCGGCGAGCAGCGTGCGATAGGCCCGGTTATGGCCACCGATTCGTACCGGCGGCCCCCGGCGTCTCGCTCGTAGGGCCAGGGCACGCCCTCCGAGATGCGGAGGTACCGGATCCGCTCCGGGGCGATCCCGTTCACGCCGTACGCGATGTCGTTGACCACGCAGGTGGCCCAATCCTGGCCGGGATCGGTCAGGTCGGGCAGAATCGGCGGCTTTTTCCGCGGTCGCAACGGGATCGGAACGACTGACGAGATTTCCGGATCGCGGTAGATCATCTCCTTGTTGCCGAAGACGTCGATCAGGTACAGGGCGTAGCCGGTTTCGTCCATGCCGCTCCAATACTCGTGGTCGGTCAATTGGCGCAGGTTGGTGCCGTCGATCCCGATTTCGAAAATGTGCGTCGGCTCCTCCGTCTCGCGCAGCTGGTGGGCCATCAGGCGCACCTGGCAGAACCCGGGCGGCCACTGGCAGACCGGCTTTCCCGTCTTCGATGCGGCGTAACCGAAGACCACGCGATCGGCGTCCCACCAGAGATCCATCCCGTGAACGTGCCCCGGCCCCAGGACGCCGTCGAGCAGGTTGCGGACGCGCTGCCCGCTGCCGTCCACCGAAAACGGATTCGTGAGGATCGAGATGCCGCCGAAGTGTTTTCCCTGGTTGTCGTACTGTTGGGTCCAGTTCTGGCCGTCGTCGGAAACCAGAAGGATCAGGTTGTCGGCGTTGTGCAGGCCCGGCGCGTAATCGAGGCGGTTGTAGACGACGATCCGGGCGATGGAAACCGGCTCGCCCAGGTCGACTTGCCACCACGGGTTCGGCTCGTGGCCGGTGTGGAAGGCGTACTTGCCGTTTTTGATTCCGTCGACGGCCCCGGTGGCGTCATCGCGAGTCGACACGGAGCCCAAGGCCCCGCTGGAGCCCGGCGGGTTGGCCCGCCACGCCTCGGCCTGCCTGAGCCAGTCGGCCTCAATCTGCTTTGCCGGCGTGGAGGCCTCCGCTTGGGTGCAGCCGAGGCCCAGCGCCAAGCACGCAACAAGGCCAAGCGTCGGTCGGATCCGCGCACGCCGGGTTGCTCGCCAAGCGTTGGCTGAGTTCATGCCGAGGCTCTCTTTCGTTCTGCCATGGGTCGTCGGGACGGCAACGGGCAAGTCCTGCGGGCTGGTCTCCCGGCCCGGATGGCGCAAGGGGCATAGCCCATCCGGCTTCCGATCAGCCGGCGCCCGAACTCGCCAGGTCCCCATTGTTCTCGCCGCAGGCCCGTCGTACAGGCCTCCGCTGCCTGCCCTGCGCGGGTTGTGTCACGAAATGACCGGCCAGTTGCACGCGGCACCGCTGGTCCGCGGCATCAACCATCTGCCGCAGTTCCGCCGGCTCGAACATCTTCGGCGTCCAGGGCCCGCTTTTTGCCGGGGAATACAACCCTTTGCAGGCTATCGTTGATAGAGCGAGCCGGAACGTTGGGTGACCGGGGCCGACGGCTCGTCGCGCGGCAGGATCAGCTTCATCCCGGGAGTCAAATAGTTGAGGTCGTTGAGGTCGGAGCCCAACAACTGATGGTTTAGATCGACGATCTCCGTCCAGCGCGTGGCCTTGCCGAGCTCGTAGCGGGCGATGTCGAACAGGTTGTCGCCCTGCTGGACCACGTACACACGCTCCGTCCCGGTCGGGCTTTGCGTGCTACCCAAGATAGTGCGGCGTTGGGTCGCTTCGCGATGCTCCCGCTTGGGACACATGTCGGGGTAGGCCCTCTCTAATTCCGCCACGTCGGGCGCCAGGATCGTGTGGCCCATTGGGAGGCGGTCCTTTTCGGGCGTGTTGGCCCGATTGTGGTGCGCCAGCGCCCGGAAGTAGGCGCCCGTGCCGTACAACCGTTCCGAGATGACCCAGTAGTTGTCGTTCGGTTGAACCACGTACGTGCCGTCCTTGCCGGTCGTGACGCGGCCGGCATCTTGTCGGCCCAAACTCCCGAGCAGCGAAGTCTGGGGAGAAGCATACGTCGAGTTGGGGGCCGTTTGGGCCGCGGCGCCGCCGGAAGTCCACTGCCGGCTCGTGTCGCCGGAGGCGGCGCCTCCCGCCGCAACGCCGATCTGCTGCGTGGGGTCCGAGGATGGAACGTTCGTGGCATACGTGGGCTCTGGATCGGTTTGCTGTTTTGGCGGGTTTAATGCTTCCGTCGACCACCGATAGGGGGCGCTCGTGGGCTGCGCGACGGGGGGAGATGGCAAATTGGCCTCGTTGCTCAGAAGAACCGGGCCGGCAGACTCGGGGCTCACCAGCGCCGCCGACGGAGAATTGCCGCTTCCGGCTTGCGTTGCAGGGCTTGCGAAGGAAGCGTAAGGCCGGCTCTCGGCGGAGGCAATTCCGCCGCTGGATTGCTCGCTTGCCCACCCGGCGGATGCGTCGCCGCCGGTTGGCGAGCCGCGGTAGCCGGCATAGCGGTCAGCCGGTTTCACCGGCACAAGGTCGCGTATCGAGGAAGAGGATGAGGACGCATCCGCCGTGCCCGAATTGCTCTTTGGTGCGAAACTCTCCGCGGTCCTCATGCGCCACGGGTCCGGATCGGACGACGGGGCCTGGTTGCCCGCGCCGGCCGATCCCACCTTGGCCTCGAGAAAAGTCGGCCGGCTGGGATCGGCCAGTGAAGGCCCCGACTCAAACGGTTCGGCCGCGGGCTTTCCGCTGTCTTCGGTTTCCGAGCCCGCGG